>CALQBT020000229.1 GCA_943328885.2 Bordetella parapertussis
AATCGGTCAAGATTGGCAAAGGCGCCGATTTGACGATCAGAACGACAAGCAGCGTCAAGCTCTACGGCACCACGTCCGTCCTCTCAAGCACATGTGGCTTTGCCACTTTGTTTGACCCCCATGGAGGGCGCGGCCGGCTTCGGCCGGCCTCGGGGCGCTCAAGACCGACATCGCCTGCACCAATGGCGTCATTCATCTCAACGATTCGATGCTGCTGCCTGCCTGAAGCAGGCCACAGCTCATTTCAGCGTTTCCTCAACCCCGGCGGCCGAAACCGCCAGAAATTTAAAAAGTGCATCCCATGAAGAAGTTCATCATCGCCAGCGCCATCGCGCTGGCCAGCATCTCGGCTCAGGCCAAGGACATCGTCGATACGGCTGTCGACGCAGGGAGTTTCAAGACGCTCGTCACCGCACTGCAAGCCGCGGGTCTGGTTGACACCTTGAAGGGCAAGGGCCCTTTCACTGTCTTCGCGCCGACAGACGCAGCGTTCGCCAAGATCCCGAAGGCCGACCTCGACGCGCTGCTGAAGGACAAGGCGAAGCTGAGCGCTGTTCTGACCTACCACGTCGTGGGGAGCAAGGTCCTGGCGAAGGACATCAAGCCTGGCAAGGTCAAGACCGTGCAGGGCAGCGAACTGACGCTCGCGACGGCCGGTGGCGTCACCGTAGATGGTGCAAAAGTGACCGCCGCCGACATCGCTGCCGACAACGGTGTGATCCACGTGATCGACACGGTGGTGATGCCCAAGTAAGGATCAGCCCCTGCGGGAACTGCCGTGCGGTACGAGGAAGACAACCTCGATCGGCGGGACGGGGTGGGCGCGCGGGTCAAAAGCCTGCGCGAACTGACCGCATCCAACGACAAAGGACGCCCGTTCGGCGCGTCAAATCCAACGAGCACTCTTGCTCACGCACTGAGACTAAATATGAAAACTTCAAGCACGGCTCCAGACCGCTTCTGGACAAAAGCAAGAATGGCAGCGACGGCATTGCCCGCTCTCGGAGCCGCACTCGCAGTGATGCCTGACTACTCACACGCAGCCAGCACCGACATCCTCAAACAGAACGACTTTGTTGGCATCTCTTTCTGGATCATCTCGATGGCGTTGATCGCCGCGACAGCGTTCTTCTTCCTTGAACGCGACCGAGTGTCGCCGAAATGGAAGACCTCACTCACCGTCTCAGGCTTGGTCACTCTCGTGGCCGCAGTCCATTACTTCTACATGCGTGATGTGTGGGTGGCCACCGGTTCGACGCCGACGGTGTTCCGCTACATCGATTGGTTGATCACCGTGCCATTGCTGATGATCGAGTTCTACTTGATCCTGGCCGCGATCACCAAAGTGCAGAGCGGCATCTTCTGGCGCCTGATCATCGGCACATTGGTGATGTTGATCGGCGGCTATATGGGCGAGGCAGGGTATTGGAGCGTCTGGCCGGCGTTCATCATCGGCATGGCGGGCTGGGCATTTATCCTGTACGAGATCTTCCTGGGTGAAGCCGGCGAGATCAGCGCAGAAAACGCTCCTCCGGCGGTTCGGTCAGCCTTCAACACGATGCGCTTGATCGTCACCTTTGGCTGGGCGATCTATCCAATCGGCTACTTCTTCGGCTACCTGACTGGCAGCAACGCCGCCGACAGCGCCAACGCACTCAACATCATCTACAACGCAGCAGATGTGTTGAATAAAATCGCCTTCGGCCTGATCATCTGGTCGGTCGCGGTGAGTGAATCTGAGCACGCGGCGAAGCACTGATCGCCAAGACGGGGTCGAGCGAAACGCTTCGACCCCGTCGTCCGCAAAACCAACATGCAAGCAATTGTCATCGGCGCGGGTTTCGGCGGAATCGCCGCCGCCTTACGACTCCGCGCTAGAGGCTACGAAACCACACTGATCGACCGTTGCGCCGCTGTGGGCGGGCGCGCGCAGGTCTTCGAGCGCAACGGCTTCAAACACGACGCAGGACCGACCGTCATCACTGCGCCTTTCCTGTTCGAAGAGCTCTTCGCTCTATTCGGGGAACGTCTGGAAGATCATGTACGACTGGTGCCCTTGACGCCCTGGTACAGGTTCCACTTCGCCGACAACACCCAGTTCGACTACGGTGGCACGCTCGACGAAACACTGGCCGAAATCGCGCGCATCGAGCCAGGCGATTGCGACGGTTACCGCAATCTGCTCGCCCAGTCCGAAAAGATATTCGACGTCGGCTTCCGGCAACTGTCGGCCGCACCATTCCATCGCTTCGGCGCGATGCTCAAACAAATCCCGGCGCTGCTGCGCCTGCGCAGCCATGACACCGTTTGGCAGCTCGTGTGCCGACACTTGAAGAATCCCAAGCTTCGTCAAGCATTCTCGATTCAGCCGCTGCTGGTCGGCGGCAACCCGTTCGACACCACCAGCATCTACGGCTTGATTCATTACCTTGAGCGAGCGCATGGCGTGCACTTCGCGATGGGCGGTACGGCAGCCATCACCGCCGCGCTCGGCGGGCTGATGGCGCGGCACGGCATCGATGTGAAACTCAACACCACGGTCAGCCGTGTCGATGTCGAAGAGGGCATCGCAACAGGCGTGACCCTGAGCGACGGCTTGTCAATGGCGGCCAACGTGATCGTGTCGGATGCCGACCCGGCGCATCTGTATGGCGCAATGATCCGGCCAGAAGCGCAGGCTGCTTCGGCTCGTCTGAAATTGGCCACTGCCGAGTTCTCGATGGGCCTGTTCGTGCTGTATTTCGGCACCACCCGTCAATATCCGGACGTCGCACACCACACGATCTGGCTCGGCGCGCGGTACCGCGAGTTGCTCGCCGACATCTTCCACGACAAGATCCTGTCAGAGGATTTTTCGCTGTATCTGCATCGCCCCACGGCGACCGACCCGAGCTTCGCGCCGGCGGGCTGCGACAGTTTCTACGTGCTGTGTCCCGTGCCCAACCTGAAGGGCGCGGTCGACTGGACGGTCGAGGGGCCGCGACTGCAGTCGCGCATCGTCGAAGCGCTGGCCAGCACGATCCTGCCTGGCCTGGAAGCGTGCATCACGAGCGACTTCTACATGACGCCAGAGAATTTTCGCAGCGACTACTTGAGTGCCCACGGCGCAGGCTTCTCGGTGGCGCCGCTGTTCCGCCAATCGGCATGGTTCCGTTTCCACAACCGAGCCGAAGGCATTCGCAACCTTTACCTCGTCGGCGCCGGAACGCATCCGGGAGCCGGACTACCGGGCGTACTGTGTTCGGCCAAGGTCATGGATTCGCTCGTGCGCGCGGTGCCGATCCCTTCACTTTATGGCGCTGCACCCAGCCCAGAATCAGCGTTGCAGAGCGCCAACCTCGCGCTGTCGAGCAAGGGTAAGAGCTTCCACTGGTCGCGCCACTGGATGGCGTCAGCTCATGCTGCGCGCGCCACGCGGCTCTACGGGTTTTGCCGCTATGTCGACGACCTCGCGGACGAAAGCTGCGCGGGCCAGGATCCTCGTGCAGCACTCGCGCTCGTCGCGCAAGAAATTGTCAGCGGCCTCTCGGAGAACTCGGTCGTGGCTGACGCGATCGCATTGATGCGCGAGTGTCGTATAGAGCCCGCGCTGATCTTGACCTTCGTCGACGGGATCACGTCGGATCTGGACCCCGTCCACATCGCCGACGAGGGCGAGTTGCTTCGCTACTGTTACCAGGCGGCCGGGACTGTCGGCGCGATGATGTGCCGGATGATGGGATCCGACGACCCGGCCGCGTTGCGCCACGCCGTAGATCTCGGTATCGCGATGCAATTGACGAACATCTGTCGCGACGTCGCTGCTGATGCGGCAGTCGGGCGCAGATACCTTCCAGCAACAATAATCGGCGACCTAGCACCGCGGGCCTTGGTCGATCCGGCGCCGACGCTGCAACCCCGTCTGCAAGCCTGCATCGGCCACCTGCTCGATGTCGCCGATCGCTACTACCGCAGCGGCGAGGCGGGACTGGCTCACCTGCCGATCGGCGCGCGCTGCAGCGTCCTGGTCGCAGCGCGCGTTTACCGCGCCATCGGGACGCGACTGCGACAACGCGATGGTGCGTACTGGCTGGGCCGCACCGTCGTGCCGCTTCGAGTCAAGAGCCTGGTGACCTTGCGGGCGCTGCTCTCGGCCCCGTTTCAAACCCATTTTTGGGTGCGATCGCGATACCACGACAAGACCTTGCATGCGGCACTGTCCCGTTTCTTCGGCGCCGAGACGGTGCTTGAGAGACCTCGTGCCTGAAGATTTCGACCTGATCATCCTCGGCGGAGGGTGCGCAGGGCTCAGTTTGGCGGTGGCTCTCGCGGCGCATGGCGAGCGCTGCCCCCGAACACTCGTGATCGAGCCTCGAACCGAGTACACGAACGACCGCACGTGGTGTTATTGGAACGATCACAGCGCCCCGACGCAGTGCCCCGTCCAGCAGAGCTGGCAATCGATGCGGATCGTGCACGGCGGCCTGAGCGTTTCTCTCGACTGCGGCACGACGCCTTACCAAATGCTGGCCGCCCGAGACTTCTACGCCATGGCCCAGCGCGCGATTGCCCAACAACCGAAGATCGAGTTGAGGTTGGGGATCTCGGTCGTTGGCGAGCCCAGTCGCAGCGGTGAGGTGTGGCGCTTGCGCAGCAGCGCGGGCGAGGTGACCGCGCGTTCGGTCGTGGACACGCGCCCTTCACAAAGCCCGCAACGTGACGGGGCCGTCCTTTGGCAATCGTTCTACGGGCAGGAGATCGAATGCAGTGCTGCAGTCTTCGACCCGTATTCGCTGGACTTGATGGACTTCCTGGCACCGGATCCGCGCCATGTCGCGTTCGTCTACGTGTTGCCCATCTCGTCGACGCGCGCGCTGGTGGAGGTGACGGTGTTCGGTGCCACGCCGCTCGAACCTCAGGCGCTCACCCCTTGGCTCGAGACAGCGATCGCCGAGCGCGTCGGCGCCGCACCCTTCACCACGCTACGCCGTGAACAAGGGATCTTGCCGATGGGCCTGATCGACACCCCAAGACAAAGGCACCCGGGCTGCGTCAAGGTCGGTGTGATGGCCGGTGGTGCCCGCGCCAGTACAGGTTATGCATACCAGCGCATCCAGCAATGGGCCAGCGAATGCGCGCGTGCGCTGGTGAGCCAGG
>CALQBT020000230.1 GCA_943328885.2 Bordetella parapertussis
ATCGTCACGTCGAGCGCGGTGGTCGGCTCGTCGGCGATCAGCAATCGGGGCTCGCAGGCCAGCGCCATCGCGATCATCGCGCGCTGGCGCATGCCGCCCGACAGCTTGTGCGGGTGCTCGCCGAAGCGCTGCTCGGGCGCGGGCATGCGCACCTTGCGCAGCATTTCCAAGGCCCGTGCGCTGGCCTGGGCCCGGCTGATCCGGCGGTGTCGCAGCAGACCTTCGACGATTTGTTCGCCGATCGTGAACGCTGGGTTCAGCGAGGACATCGGCTCCTGGAAGATCATCGCCAGGGCGTTGCCGCGCAAGTCCTGCAACACCGCTTCGGGCGCGCCTATCAGTTCTCGGCCCTCGAAGCGTATCGATCCACCGACGATGCGCCCCGGCGGATTCGGCACCAGGCCCATGATCGACAACGAGGTCACGGACTTGCCGCAACCCGATTCGCCGACGATGGCCAGCGTGCGGCCAGCCTCGACCGAGAAGCTCACCCCATCGACCGCCGGAAATTCGCCGTCATCGGTTCGGAAATGGGTGCGCAGCTCGCACACCTCGAGCAGCGCGCTCATCGCTGGGTTTGAACCGGTGCGTCAATCTGCCAGCTTGCGATGCGGGCTTCGATCTGCTGGCGGTCGGTCAGGCCCACCGGGTCGTGGCGGCCGGCCAAGCAGGCCGTGAAGGGCTGGCTGCGCTGCAGGCTGACCTGGTAGAGCCGCTGCAATTCAGTGATGGGATCAGCATGGTCGTCGACCCGCAGGTCGAGCTGCAGATAGTCCTCGTCGGCCTGGATGCGCAGCGCGGCGGCCTGCTTGCCGCGCTTGTCGCCGCCGGCGGCTTCGCCCGCAGCCATCGCCGCCAGCAAGCGTTCGGCCAGCGGCAGGCCGGCGGCCGACAGATAGGCGTCGGCCGTGGCGGCCAGCACTTGCGGGCCGGCCAGCATGTTGCCGGCGACGCTGAAATCGTCGAACAGCTGGTGGCCGCACCAGTCTATGCAGGCTGTGCCCGTGTGGGCCGCACCCGCACCGACGCCGGCCAGCACATGGAGCTGCCGGTGCTCGCGTCCCGCGTCGCCCGCTGTCAGCGCGGCCACGACCTCGGCCGCCGAGTGACCTGCCGCCAGCAGGGCCAGGCCGGCCCGACCGTACAGCGGGTTCATCAAAGCCTGGGTGGCCAGCGCGCCCACGCCGCGTTGGCTGTGCGGGCAGAGCGCGCCGACGGCGAAGAATCGGCTGGCGATTGCCACGCCGAAGCGGCCTTGTGCGTCGCGCGCCAGGATAGACCAGGTCATCGCGTCAGCCTGTCGTGAACCCATTGCGCGGCGGCCAGCAGCCGGTGGTCATCGCCCCAACGGCCCACCAGTTGCAGGCCGACCGGCAGGCCGAGCCGGCCCCGAGCGAATGGCAGGTGCACGCAAGGCAGGCCCAGCAGCGTCCAGCCACGGCAGAACAGCGGGTCGCCGGTGGCCTCCAGACCGGCCGGCGCCTCACCGATGGCACTTGGTGCGAGCAGCAGGTCGGCCGTGTCGAACAGCGCATCGACGCGGTGTTGCGCGGCCGCGCTGCGCGCCAGATAGGCCATGTGCTCGGCGCCCGGGATCGCCATGCCTTCGTCGAGCAGCGTGCGCAGCCGCGGGCTGAGCCTGTCACGGTGCACCAGCCGTTCATGGCTGAGGGCGCGCGCCATCTCGAAGGCCATCACGGCTTTTTGCAGCGCCACCAGGTCGCCCAACTCGGCTGGCAGGTCGAGTTCGACCAGCGCGGCAGCCTGCGGCGCCAGCGCATCGATCGCCTGCGTCCAGGCGGCCTGGGTGTCGGCATCGGCTTGCGGCCAGTCGGGCGTGCGGCACAGCGCGATGCGCGGCGCGGCGTCGTCGGTTGGCGGCACTGCCAACCGGGTATCGCCGGTCAGCACGGCGCCCAGCAGCGCCGCGTCGCGCACGCAGCGGCCAAAGCCGCCGACGGTGTCTAGCGATTCCGACAGCGATTTCACCCCGGCGCGCGGCACTCGGCCGGCGCTGGGCTTGTAGCCAACAACACCGCAAAAAGCGGCCGGCCGGATGATCGACCCTGCCGTCTGGGTGCCCAGCGCCAGCGGCAGCATCCGGTCGGCCACCGCCGCTGCCGAGCCGCTGGACGAGCCGCCGGGGGTGTGCCCGGTGTTGACCGGGTTGCGGGTCGCGCCGGGCTGGAAAAAGGCGAACTCGGTGCTCACTGTCTTGCCCAGCACCAGTGCGCCGGCGCCGCGGCACAGCGCGACCGCCGCCGCATCGGCGGCCGGTTGCTGGCCGGCGTAGATCGACGAGCCATAGGCGGTGGGCATGTCGGCGGTGTCGAACAGGTCTTTCACGCCCAGCGGCAAGCCGTGCAAGAGGCCGCGCCATGGGCCGGCGTCGGCTGCGCGGGCAGCGTCGAGCGCGGCGTCCGGGTCGAGGTGGACAAAGGCGTGGATCTGGTCGTCGCGCTCAGCCACTCGGTCCAGGCAGGCCCGCATCAGGTCGACCGCGCGGATCTCACGGCTGGCCAGCAAGGCCGCGGCCTGCCAGGCGGCCAGTGCGTTCAGCGCGCCCGCACTCATGGCTGGGCCTCGCACCAGTCGGTGATCAGGTCGCCGAACAGCGCCGTGGCCTCGTGGATGCGGTCGACCCGGCAGTACTCGTCGGTCTGGTGAGCCATCTCGGGTTCACCGGGACCGAGGATCACGACCGGTGGCCCGCCCAAGGGCCCGCGCAGCGCCGCGGCATCGGTGAAGTAAGCGACGGTGCGCGGCGCGGTGGCTTGGCCGCTGCGCGCTTGGCACAGCGCAAAAACGCGCTGCATCCAGGGATCGTCTGGCGCGGTGTAGACGCTGCCCACGTCGAGCAGCGCGCGCAGGCCGATCTGAGGCCCCAGCGTCCGGCACAGGCATTGCAGCACCGCGGCATGGTCTTGCCCGGCGACGCTGCGGATGTCGATCGTCATCTGCGCGGCGTCGGGCACCGAGTTGATGTTCAGGCCGCCGCCTACCGTGCCAACATTGAGTGTCGGTGCGCCCATCAGCGGGTGCGGGCCGGTCTCGAAGCTGAAGTGCTCGAGTGCGACCGCCGCCCTCGCGATCTTGTAGATTGCGTTGTCGCCCTGCTCGGGCATCGCCCCATGCGCCGTGATGCCGCGGGCCTCGGCGGCCAGCCAGAAAGCGCCTTTGTGGCCGAGCAGGGGCTGGTTGGCCGTGGGCTCGGCCACCACCAGCGCGCCGGCCTGGCCTAGCAGCGCACGGCCCTGGGGTGAGGCGGCCATCGCGAAAGCGCCTTCGCAGCCGGTTTCTTCGCCGGCGGTGATGATCAGGCTCAAGCCTGGACCCGCGCGCAGCCGGTCGGCCTGGGAGATTGCGGCGACGACAAAGGCCGCGACGCCGCTCTTCATGTCGCTGGCGCCGCGGCCATAGAGCCGACCGTCGGCGATCTCGGCACCGAAGGGGTCGTGCTGCCACGCGGCGTTGCCCAGCGGCACGACGTCGACATGGCCGGTGAAGGCCAGCGGCGCGCGGCCCGCGAATGGCGTCGAACCGATGCGCGCCACCAGGCTGCTGCGGCGCGGCGCGAACTCATGCGTCTGGCAGCTGAACCCGGCCGCCGACAGCAAGTCGGCGAGCAGTTCGACGCAGCGGTCTTCATGGCCTGGTGGGTTGACGGTGTCCATGCGCAGCATGGCCTGGGTCAGCGCGACGGGGTCGATGGGGGTCATGGTCTCTCCAGGTGCTGAGCGCCGGTACGCTGTGCGCACGGCTGCATTCTCGGTCACCGCCTGGGCCGTGGTTTCGGCTTGCCATTTGGGCTGTCAGGGGTGGTGTCTTGCAAAGGCAGGCGCCAGGAGGCGCTCAGGTCGCGGTGGCTTGCCGCACCGCCCGCGCCCAGTCGGCCATCAACTCCTGCGCCCGCTCGCGCGGCAGCGTCGGGTGGAAGCGACGGTCAACCTGCCACAGCGCCTCGAGTTCGTCGAGGTTGCGCCAGACGCCGGTGGCCAGCCCCGCCAGATAGGCTGCGCCCAGCGCGGTGGTCTCAATCACCTTGGGCCGCACCACCGGGATGCCCAGCAGGTCGGCCTGGAACTGCATCAGCAAGTCGTTGACGCAGGCGCCGCCGTCGACCCGCAACTCGCTGACCGCCAGCGGCTTCGCCGACCCGCCAGAACCGGCGGCGTCGCGGCTCATCGCCAGCAGCAGCGCCGCGCTCTGGAAAGCGATGCTCTCAAGCGCGGCGCGGGCGATGTGGGCCACCGTGCTGCCGCGGGTCAGGCCGACGATCGCGCCGCGTGCCTGCGCGTCCCAGTAAGGCGCGCCCAGCCCGGTGAACGCCGGCACGAACATCACGCCGCCGGCGTCGGGCACGCTCTCGGCCAGCGCTTGCACTTCGCCGCTGGCCTTGATCGCGTGCAGTCCGTCGCGCAGCCACTGCACCACCGCGCCGCCGATGAACACGCTGCCCTCGAACGCGAATTCGGGCCGGCAGTTGGGGCGGCCGTCGGGCGCTGCGCCGCCCGCCCGGGGCGCGCCGCCGACCTGGGCGGTGGCGGTGGTGATCAGCCCGTTCTCGCTGAGCCTGAACTGGTCACCGGTGTGCATCAGCATGAAGCAGCCGGTGCCGTAAGTGTTCTTGGCCAGTCCGGCCTTGAAGCAAGCCTGTCCGAACAGCGCGCTCTGCTGGTCGCCTGCCATGCCGGCCACCGGGATCGATGCGCCCAGCAGCGCGGCGTCGGTCTCGCCGTAGACATGGCTGCTGGGGTGGACTGCGGGCAGCAGGCTGTCGGGCACGTGCAGCAGTTTGAGCAGTTCGTGGTCCCAGACGTTGTGGCGGATGTCGAACAGCATCGTCCGCGACGCGTTGCTGACGTCGGTGGCGTGGACCCGGCCGCCGGTGAGCTTCCACAGCAGCCAGGCGTCGACCGTGCCGAAGGCCAGGTCGCCATGGGCGGCGGCGATGTGCGCACCCTGGACATGGTCGAGGATCCAGCGGATCTTGGTGGCCGAGAAGTAGGCGTCAACCACCAGCCCGGTGCTGCGCCGGATCTGCTCGGCGCTGCCAAGCTCCCGCAGCTGGGCACAGAGCGGCTCGCCGCGCCGGTCTTGCCAGACGATCGCGTTGTGGATG
>CALQBT020000231.1 GCA_943328885.2 Bordetella parapertussis
TGGCTTCGGTGGCCTCAGGCCGACAGCAGCGACCTCAGACGATGGGGATCCGCCTGGCCGCCAGCGCGGCCGGCGAGATCACGTCCATGTCGAGCGGCACGCGCCAGCGCTCGGTCAAGCGCACCTTGGGCTCGGCCTGGCTGTCGTTCGCGCCTTCCAGCACAAAGCCCTCGTAGCCCTTGGTCATGACCTCGTTGCAGCGGTTGACGTAAATCGGAAAGCCGCCGATGTAAGGCATGAACACGCGCAGCCGACCAGGCACGTTGGTGCCCACGTACCATGAACTGCAGGTCGAGCGCAGCGAGACCTTCGACACCTCGTTGACATGCTCGACCCAATCGTCTTCGTAGGTCCTGAGCGGCTCGATGGTCTGCGCGCCGACGTCGCGCAGGTGGGCGATGCAGTCGGCGATCCAGTCGACATGCTGTTCGATCGCCTGTATCAGGCTCGCGAGCACCGAAGGGCTGCCCGGTCCGGCGATCACGAACATGTTCGGGAATCCTTCGGCGCCCAGGCCGAGGTAGGTGCGCGGCCCGGCCTGCCATTTTTCGCTGAGGGTCTGCCCGCTCTTTCCGGTGATCCGGATCCGGCTGAACGAGCCCGTCATGGCGTCGAAACCCGTGGCGCAAACGACCGCGTCCAGCGGATATTCCGTCCCATTGGCCACGACCCCTTGCCGAGTGAAGCGTTCGACCGGACGCTTGGAGACGTCGACCAGCTTGACATGCGGCAGGTTGTAGGTCTCGAAATAGCCGGTGTCCACGCACAAGCGCTTGCAGCCAAAAATGTTGTCCGGACTCAGCAGCGCAGCGGTCTCAGGGTCTTTCACGAGCGCGCGGATTTTGCGGCGCGCAAAATCGGCGATGGTGTCGTTGGCTTCCTTCTCGAACAACAGATCGCCATACGCGCCGAGGAAAGGCAAGCCGCCACGCGCCCAGGATTCCTCGTACTTGCGTTCGCGCTCTTCGGGCGTTGCGGTGAGCGCCGGCTGCATGCTGTACGGAAAATAAACCCCGGTCGGCCGGGCCCTTGCCTTGGCGCGCAGTGCCGGGTAGTCGGCCTTGGCCGCGAGTTCGGCCTCCGGGCTGATCTTGGCGTTGCGGGCGGGCACCGAATAAGCCGCCGTGCGCTGGAACACCGTCAGCGCGGCGGCGTGGCTGGCGATCATCGGGATCGACTGGATCGCTGAGGACCCGGTGCCGATCACCCCCACGCGCAGCCCTGTGAAATCCACGCCCTCATGTGGCCATTCGCCGGTGTGATAGACCGGGCCCTGAAAGTCTGACAGGCCCTCGAATTGCGGCTTGTTCGCGGCCGACAGGCAGCCCACAGCGAGGATGAAGAACTGCGCGCTGACGCGGTCGCCGCCATCGGTCTCGACCGACCAGCGCTTTGCGCCTTCATCGAATGTCGCCGCGGTCACGCGGGTGTCAAAGCGCATGTCACGCCGCAGGTCAAAGCGGTCAGCGACATGGTTGGCGTAGGCGAGGATCTCGGGCTGCGGAGAATACTTTTCAGACCAATGCCAATCCTGGTCGAGCGCCGGCGAAAACGAATAGGAGTACTGCATGCTCTCGACATCGCAGCGCGCCCCCGGGTAGCGGTTCCAGTACCAGGTGCCGCCGACATCGCCGCCCGCCTCGTAGACGCGCACCGACAAACCCATCCCGCGCAGGCAATGCAGCATGTACATGCCGGCGAAGCCTGCACCGACGATCACGACGTCAAACTGAGCGTCGCGCTCCGACGCTCGACTTTGGCCTGCTGCTGGTGCGGAATTCATGCGCGTCCCGTTGGCTGTGATGAGGGTTCTAAGGCTCTTCAAGAGCCGATCGATTCTACTGCCGAGGGATCGGCTTGCATCGCCCTGCCCGGGCCGCGGGGTGAATCGTCGTCCTGCCGCCAACAGCGCCCAAGGCAACAGACCTCGCCGTTTCTCTCGCCTTGCATCCCAAGACAGTCCGCCGAATAACGAATAAAAATCATGGGCGAGGCGCTGTGTGGCAACTGACCTTATTTGCCGATGCAGAAGTTGCCGAAGATCTCCCCGAGCAGATCGTCCGAGCTGAAAGCCCCGGTGATCTCGCTCAGTGCGTCGTGCGCCAGGCGCAGCTCTTCGGCGAACAACTCGAGCGCGGTGTCGCCCACGGCTGCTTGTTCGTGCGCTGCCGCCAGGTGGGCCTGGGTTCGCTGCAGCGCCAGCAAGTGGCGCTTGCGGGCGATGAAAACGCCTTCGGTGGCGGCCTGCCAGCCGGCGCGCGCCAGCAGCGCCTGGCGCAGCGCGTCCAGGCCGGCGCCGGTGCGGGCCGACAGCGTGAGCCCATCGTCGGCGTGGGCGGTGGCGGCATCGGCCTTGTTGTGCACATGGACGATGTGGGCGCCTGCCGCGCCGCCTGCGTCCAGGCGCCGAGCGATCGCGTCCTCAGCCGCCTCGTAGTCGAGCTGGCCACGCCGCGTCAGGTCGTGCAGAAAGATCACCGCGTCGGCCTGCGCGATCGCGTCCCAGCTGCGCGCGATGCCGATGCGCTCGACCTCGTCGGCAGTCGCGCCTTCGGCGCGCAGCCCGGCGGTGTCGATCACGTGCAGCGGCACGCCCTCGATCTGTATCGTCTGGCTGACCTTGTCGCGGGTGGTGCCCGGGATCGCGGTGACGATCGCCAGCTCGGCGCCCGCCAGCGCGTTGAGCAGCGAGCTCTTGCCCACGTTGGGCTGTCCGGCCAGCACCACCTGCAGGCCCTCGCGCAGCAGCGCGCCCTGGCGGGCACGCGCCATCACGCCCGCCAGCGTGGCGGTGATCGCGGCAAGCTGGCCATGGGCGTCGGCTTGCTGCAGAAAGTCGATCTCTTCTTCGGGGAAATCGAGCGTCGCTTCGACCAGCGTTCGCAGCCGGACGATGCGCTGGCGCAAGGCCTCGATCTGCTGTGAGAATTCACCCGACAGCGAGCGCCCGGCCGAGCGCGCCGCGGCCTCGGTGCTGGCGTCGATCAGGTCGGCCACGGCTTCGGCCTGGGCCAGGTCGAGCTTGTCGTTGAGAAAAGCGCGCTGCGTGAACTCGCCCGGCTCGGCCAGCCTCAGCCTGGCCAGCCCAGGCTGGTCGCTGCCAGCGTCGATCTCGGCAGCGGCCTCCAGGCAGCGCGCCAGCAGCAGCTGCAGCACCACCGGGCCGCCATGGGCTTGCAGCTCGAAGACGTCCTCGCCGGTGTAGGAGTGCGGCGCCGGAAACCACAGCGCCAGCCCCTGGTCGATGGGCTGACCGTCGGCTGCCTTGAACGGTCCGTAAGCGGCCTGGCGCGGCGCTGGCAGGCGGCCACACAGCGCGACGAGCAGCGGCGCGATGCCGAGCCCCGAGACCCGCACGATGCCCACTGCGCCGCGCCCGGGGGCGGTGGCGATGGCGGCGATCGGGTCTTGGGAGTGGGGCACAAACACCCGGCGCATTGTCAGCGAACAATGTCCGAGCCTGGCCTTTGGCCCATCGCAGATGGTGCGGGGTGGAGCGCTGGGGGGCCCGCGTGAGCCCCGTCAGAACACGCCAGGGCCGGTGCTGGTGGGCGCCGGGCTTGCAAACCCCGGCTCAAGCGCCAGCCACCGATGCCGTGCCAGCCGTCACGCACGCCGGCCGTGCACTGGCGGGCGCCGCTGACTATGCGACGCCGAGCTTCCTGTTGATGTACCACTGCTGGGCAATGCCCAGGATGTTGTTGGTCAGCCAGTACAGCACCAGGCCTGCGGGGAAGTAGAAGAACATCACCGAGAACACCAGCGGCATGATCCACATCATCTTGGCCTGCACCGGATCGGGTGGCGTCGGGTTCAGCCAGGTCTGGAACATCGTCGACGCTGTCATCAGCAGCGGCAGGATGAAATACGGGTCCTTGGTCGACAGGTCATGGATCCAGCCTATCCAGGGCGCGTTGCGCATCTCGACGGTCGACAGCAGCACCCAGTACAGCGCGATGAAGAACGGCATCTGCACGAAGATCGGCAGGCAGCCGCCCAGCGGGTTGACCTTTTCCTCGCGGTAGATCCGCATCATCTCTTGCTGCATCTGCTGCGGCTTGTCCTTGTAGCGCTCGCGCATGTCCATCACCTTGGGGTTGATGGCCTTCATCTTGGCCATCGACTTGTAGGCGTGGGCGTTGAGCGCGTAGAACGCGATCTTGAGCAACACCACCAGCGCGACGATCGCCCAGCCCCAGTTGCCGATCATCTTGTGCAGCTGGTCGAGCAGCCAGTACAGCGGCTTGGACAGGATGGTCAGCCAGCCGTAGTCCTTGACCAGCTCCAGCCCGGGCGCCAGGGACTCGAGCTTGTTCTCTTCGTGCGGGCCGGCGAACAGCGTCGCGCTGTGGCTCTTGCTCGCGCCTGCGGCGACGTCGCCCAGCGGCAGCACCATCGCGATCGAGTACAGGTTGTCGCTGACCTTGGCGGTGCGGAACTCACGCACCACTTTCTCAGGGGCAAGCCAGGCGCTGGCAAAGTAATGCTGGACCATCGCCACCCAGCCGGCGTCGGCGGTCTTGTCGTGCTCGGCCGACTTCTTCTCGATCTCCTTGAACTCTATCTTCTTGAACTTGTTCAGCTCGGTGTACATCGCCGGGCCGGTGAAGGTGGAGTAGAAGCTCGACTCGCCCTCAGGCGGGTTGCCGTCTCGTGTGAGCTGCAGGTAAAGCTGAGGCGAGATCGTCGCGGCCGAGCCGTTGCGCAACTCGTGCTTGACCGCCACGGTGTATTCGCCGCGCGTGAAGGTGTAGGTCTTGACCAGCTTGATGCCGTCGACTTCGGGCGACTCGAAGCTCACACTGAGTTCCTTGGCGCCGTCTTTGAGCGTGCGCTCACCCGGCAGCGCCTGCATCAGCGTCAGGTGGTTGGGCAGGTTGATGCCGGCCTGGGTGGTGATCAGCCCGGTCTGCGCCAGGTAGACCCGCTTGGCGCTGTGGTCGAACAGCAGCACATGTTGCTTGTCGTCGGCCGCGTCAGAATACTTCAGCAACTCCAAGCGCACCAAGTCGCCGCCGCGGCTGTCGAGCGTGGCCTTGAACACGTCGGTGGTGACCGTGACCTTCTCGCCCCCGGTCGCCGCTGAA
>CALQBT020000232.1 GCA_943328885.2 Bordetella parapertussis
GCCCAGTGGCGTGCATCAACATGCACGCAGCGCAGATCCAGCGCTTGCTGTAGCGGTCGCCCACGGCACCGCCGATCAACACCCCGGCCAGCTGCGAGAAGGTCATCATCATGATGTACAGCGAGGCTTCGGCCACCGAGTAGCCGAGCGATTCACGCATGTGGGTGATGGCATGCACATTGACCGCGGTGACCACCAGCAGCGCGAAACCGTGACCCAGCGCCAACAGCCAGAAGGCGCTGGTGCGCAGCGCCTCGCGGGCGGTGAATTCACGCTGCGACGGGCTGTCGTCAGCCCCTAGAAGTGCCACACCGGGCGGCGCCGGCGGCAGCCCGTCGACTGTCTCCCCGATGTCTTCCGGGCGGCGCCTGAAGGTCGTGGCGAGCGGCCAACCGATGGCAATCATCAGCAAGCCCGAGCAGAAGACGGTGGTCCGCCAGCCCATGTGATGGATAGACCAGGCCACCGCCGGCACCAGGATACCCCCCAATGCCAAGCCCAGCCCGGAAATCGACAGCGCCCTGGCGCGCTTGCGTTCGAACCAGTGGATGATCGCGATGTTGAGCGGGAAATAGCCCGACATGCTCGCGCCCAACGCGATCACCAGCACCGCGCCGTACAAGCCGGCCAGGGTGTCGATCTGGCTGAACAGCATCAGCCCGATGCCGAAAGTCAGAATGCCGACCCGTATCATTTTTTGCGGGCCGAAGCGGTCGATCGCCCAACCCAGCAGCGGGCCGATGATCGCGGACTCCATCGACTGCATCGCAGAAGCGGCCGACAGCGAGGTCTTGCTCCAGCCCTTTTCTTCGATCAATACGGCGAAATAGGCGCCAAAAGCCTGGTGTAGCAGCGCTGCGTGCAGCATCTGGATGCCGGCTGCGGCGCCGACCATTTTCCAGCCGTGAAAGATCTTCATCGAGACGTTGATTGCGCGAAAGCGCTCAGTCTATCGAGCCCGGACGGCGGCAGCTGTCACCAACCGGTCGGCCGGCACAGCCAAGCCTGACAGACTCTGCGGATCGAAATTCGCCCGAAGGTTTCACCAATGCATTGATCGCATTAACCTGTTATCGTGCTTTTATATTTTTTTGTTCCGCGCTCGGCGCGAGACCGCGAAGGCCGACGCTTGCGAGCAAGCCGATGCGATGGCCAAGCTCTGCTTGCCCGGTGAACGATGTGGTCTGCGACCGCCGACATGGCTGCGCGAGGCCATGCTTTGCTGACCGACTGTGCCTGCGCAAAGGCAACAGCGGCGTTTGTCTGGACACCCTGCGCCCAAAAAATCTTGAAAGAGTGCTTTGGGTTCAGACTCTAGGTCGGTGGCAATTTGGCGAGTGCCCCTCGGGAGGCTGCGGCCGCTCTTTCGAGATGGCTGCTCGCTGTTCTTCCTTGAAAGGAAACGAAATGGAATTGTCTGACGCGATCGAGCTCAGAAATAATCTGAGAAAGCACAAAGTCATCATGGCCTACAACGGCGCCGTGTCAGACAGCTTGATGCTCGCGCTTGCCGATCTGCTCAAGAGCAGGATGATTGCGCAGGAAGATCCTAAACGATCGAAGACGGTGTTTTCGGTCTTCATGGAAGGGGTTCAAAACCTGATCTGGCATGGCAGCGATCACGACGAAAACTCCGGCATGGTACTGATCACGCAAGAGAATTCTGAAGTGACGATCATGTGCGGCAACCGCATTGCGGTCGACCAGACCCATGAGTTGCGCGAACGTCTGGATCAGATCAAAGGGGCCGACAAAGAGACGATTCGCCAGCTCTACCGCGCGGGCATGTCGCGATCGGTCGACCACGCTGGCCCCGGGGCTGGTCTGGGCTTGCTGGAAATCGCCCGACGCGCCACCCACCCGATCAGCTACTCATTTGTCGATGTCGACGACAAGAGTGTCGATTTCTTCCTGATTGCCAGAATCTGACAAGGTATAAAATGAACTTTCACATCGTAGCTACCGAGCGCACGCCTGAAGTCATCCTGACGAGCAATCCGCTGCACCTGCAGCTCAAAGGTGAATCCTATCCTGAGGATGTTTCAGCCTTTTACGGCGATGTCATCAATGCGGTCGATGCGCTGGCCAAGAGCCCCCGCGGTGACCTGCGTGTTGATTTTGAACTTATCTATATCAACAGCTCCAGTATCAAAGCTTTGTACCGGATATTTGAAGGTTTCGAAAGCTATCGAAAGCTGGCGCAATCGGTGCGGATCAACTGGCGGGCCGACCCGGACGACGACATCATGGTCGAACTGGGCGAGGACTTCCAAGACCGTTTCCCTGCGCTTGAGTTTCAGGTTGACGGCAATTGAGCAGTGAGATTTTCGATCTCTACGACCGGGAGAAACTGCTTCTGGTCGAAGGCAAGACCGTTTTCGAGCGCGCTCAAGCCGAGGAGATTCTGGATTTTTCGCTGCGACTTTTCGATCGCTTCTCAAGGCTTTTCAATGAGAATGCCGACCTGACCCGTCATTCCGATCGGCAGGAGCAGCGGCTGATCAAGCTCAACCGCAACCTCAAAGCCCAGACCCAGGAGGTCGAGGAAAAGCGCAAGACGCTGGAAGAGCTCTCCAAACAACTTGCACGCTACCTGCCGCCACAGATTCATGAGGCCTTGTTCGCCGGCCAGTACGATACCCGGGGGGCGACGAAGCGCAAGAAACTGACGGTATTTTTCAGTGATATCAAAGACTTCACCTCGACGTCCGAGATGCTCCAGCCTGAGGCCTTGACCCAGTATCTGAACGAGTATTTTTCGGAGATGACCCAGATCGCATTGGCGCTGGGTGCGACCATCGACAAGTACATGGGTGACGCGATGATGGTGTTCTTTGGCGACCCGGAGTCCAAGGGCGAGCGCGAGGATGCCAGGGCTTGTGTCGAGATGGCGCTGCAGATGCAGGAACAGATGAAACTGCTCAACGTGCGCTGGAAGGCCAGGGGCTTCGACCAGCCCTTCATCATCCGGATCGGCGTCAACACGGGTTACTGCAATGTCGGCAACTTCGGCAGCGAACAGCGGCTGAGCTACACCATCATCGGCGGCGAGGTCAATCTCGCGCAACGACTAGAGTCGATGGCCGACCCGGGTGGCATCCTGATCAGCTATGAAACCTATTGCCTGGTACAGGACATGGTTGAGGTGGAGGAGCGTCCCCATGTCCGCGTGAAAGGCATGGCCAGGGATGTGAAGACCTTTGCGGTGTTGCAGCGCAAGACCTCCGAGGCCAGCCCTGCGGTGCAGTTCAAGCATGCTGCGGGCGTGTCGATCGATCTCGACCCGGCCTTGCTCGACGCGCAGGAAAGAATGCTGCTGGCCGAACAACTCACAGCGGCTGCGGCCAGGATCATGGGGCACGGCGGTTACTGACCGCCTCTGCCTCGGGTCTTGCCGATGTGGCGCTCAGCCTGCGGTCTGCGCGTTGGCAATCTCGCAGAGCAGGTCGGCGAGCGCCTCAGGCATCGTCACCTGCGGGTTGTGGCTGGCTGGCATCTCGAAGTAGCGCCAGCCTGGATCGATGCGCGCGCGGTCGGCGAACTGCCTGAACACATCGCCAGGACCGAATTTCGTGCAATAGACATAGCTTCGCGGCAGCTTGTCGACCGCGCCGCCGAGCCTGATCGCTTGCCTGAAAGTCTCGATCGGCTGGGTCACGCGGCGCGGCAAGGCCCAGGCCACGTCTTGCGCGCTGACATCGGGCGGCATCGGGTTGGGCGGCAAGCGCCAGCCATCGCCGTCGCGCTCGGCGGCGGCCGCAAAAGTCTGTCGGGTGCTCTCGGCCATCAACGAGAAGACCGACTCACCGTCGCGGGGAACGAAGGCGTCAAGGTAGATGAGCTGCGCAATCCGCTCCGGCGCTCGGTCGCCGACGCCGGTGGCAACCATGCCGCCATAGCTGTGACCGACCAGCACGATGTTGCTGAGGTCTTCGTACTCGAGGACTTTCAACAAATCTTCGATGTGCGCGTCGAGGTCGATGCCCCGGTGCGCCAGGTGCGACCGTTCACCGATGCCGGTATAGGTCGGCGTGAACAGCCGGTGACCGCGCTGCGCAAGCAGCGGATGCATTTTTTTCCAGAGCCAGCCTGCGGACCAGGCGCCGTGGGCGATGACGAAAGTGGTCATGATCCATGCTTGTTGAAAGGGTTGGAGGCTTGCGAGCCGGCTTTTCGCGCCAGCCCAGGGATTCTGGCATCAACAGCGGCTGGTCTCAGCGCGCGGTGTCGGCTGTGCTGCGCATGTCGTTGCAGCGCGCGCACGCCTAGCCCTTGGCGCGGGTGGGGTGCAGGCCTGCTGTCGCCTTGGCGGCTGGTTCACGGGGCTTGTGCATGCGAGCATCGACGATGTTCAAAGCCTGCGCGTTGATCGTCTGCCTTGGAGCCCGGTCTGTCCGGTCGTCCATGGTGCCCCGGCCGCCATGCGTCCGGCGCTGATCCCGCTGCTGCTGGCGCTGGCCTGGGGTTTGAACTGGCCGGCGGTCAAGGTCATGCTGTCGGTGCTACCGCCGTTCAGCGCCCGCGCGCTCGGTTTGGGCCTGGGCGCCTTGCTGCTGCTGGCGCTGGCGCTGCTTCGCGGGACCCGGCTGTTGCCGCCGCGAGGCGCGCTGCCCGGCGTTGCCGTCGGCAGCTTGTTGACTGTTGCGGTCTTCAACATCTGCACGGCTTTCGCCCAGCTCACCACCTCCACTTCGCGTGCTGCGGTGCTGACCTTCACGATGCCGATGATGTCGGCCGCGTTGGCTTGATTGGTGCTGGGCGAGCGCCCCGACCGGCGTGGCGCCATCGCGCTGGTGCTGGGCAGCGCGGGCATAGCGGTGCTGGCAGCGCCGGGGTTGCAAGGCCTGGCTGGGTCGGCGCCGGGCGCGTCGGCCTGGGGCTTGGTGTTTCCCTTGGGCGCGGCCTTGGCCTGGGCGCTCGGCACGGTCGCGACCAAGCGCTGGCCGCCACTGGGCGACCGCATCGTGCTCACCGCCTGGCAGCTCGGGCTGGGCGCGCTGATTGCTGCCGGCGTGGGCCTGTGGGCTGGCGAACGGCTGCCCGCTGTCTGGCCGCC
>CALQBT020000233.1 GCA_943328885.2 Bordetella parapertussis
AGGCAGCGATCTCCTCGGGGTAATAGAACTCCACCATGTTGACCGTTTTTTGTGGCCCTTTGGGGTAGAGCGTCGAGACCACCAGCACATGCGGATACCACTCGACCATGATGTTCGGGTAGTAAGTCAGCCAGATCGCTCCCTGTTTGGGTGGCGCACCATTGCCCAGCGCCAGCACCGCTTCATGCCAGCGCTTGTAGGCCGGTGAGCCCGCCTGGCGCAGCGAGTCGTTGATGCCCACGGTCTGCACCGAATGGTGGCGGCTGAACTCCCATTTCAGGTCGTCGCAGCTGACAAAGCGGCCCAGTCCTGGGTGGAAAGGTCCGACGTGGTAATCCTCCAGGTAGACCTCGATGAAGGTTTTCCAGTTGTAGGCGCACTCGTGCAGGTGCACCTTGTCGAGCACGTAGCCCGTGAAATCGAGATCAGCTCGCGGTCCGACATGGCCGAGCTCGGTCTCGATGTCACGACCGTTGTCCTCGAACACCATGCCGTTCCAGGTTCTGGTGGGGTAGTTGTTGAGGTGCAGGCAGGGGTCGTGGTCGAACAGCGGCGCACCCAGCAGTTGGCCCTTCAGGTCGTAGGTCCAGCGGTGCAAGGGGCAGACGATCTGGCCCGCAGCACCGCCGCGCACCTGGCCGCGTCCGCGCAGCATCAGCGCCTGGCGGTGCCGGCAGACATTGGAGACCAGCTCCACGCCTTGCGCGGTTCGCACCAGCGCGCGGCCTTCGCCCTCCTGGGGCAGGGCGTAAAAATCGCCGACTTCGGGCACCGACAACTCGTGCCCCAGGTAGCGGGGCCCGTGCTGAAAGATCAGCTCCATCTCGCGACGGAACAGTTCATCCGAAAAATAGGTGGTGACGGAGAGTTGCGAGCGGGCCGACACATCGTCCAGTTGTGCGCGCGCAAGAGCTTCGAGACTGACGCTCAGGTTCGACATGATCCCCGGGATCTCCAGCAAGAATGTCAAAAACCCTCCCATCCGGTGGCCCTGCGGATGGGCATGATCAACAATGGCAAAAGCGGTTCCAATGCGGCAACCGAAGACGGGAATTGTAGACGGCCGCTGTCGTTGGTTCGCAACAGCTAACGGCTAAAATATGAGCCTTACAGGCTTTAACATCGCTTTTTACGCTTCAATCTCATGACTTTTTGTGTCTTGTCCTCCACAGGTTTTGACTTGCCCGTGCGCTGCGACGCCTTGATCGAAGGCTGGCTTCAGGCATGACGCGTGACGTTCTTGATCGCTGGATGCTTGATGCCTTGACGCGGGTCGAGCACAGCCTGTCGCTTTGGCTGCCTGCGTCCGCGCCGGCCGGGCTGGGCGAGACCATGCGATATGGCGTCCTCGGCGGTGGCAAGCGTTTGCGGCCTTTGCTGGTGCTCGCGGCCTGCGAGGCGGTCGACGGTCAGGCCGAGGCGGCGATGCGTGCTGCGGTGGCGGTCGAACTGATCCACGCTTATTCGCTGGTGCACGACGACCTGCCATGCATGGACAACGATGTGTTGCGCCGCGGCAAACCCACCGTCCATGTGCGCTATGGTGAGGCCGGTGCGATGCTGGCCGGGGATGCGATGCAGGCGCTGGCTTTTGAAGTGCTGACGCCCGGCCAAGGTGTCGCGCCTGAACTGCAGGCCAGGCTCTGCGGCCTGCTGTCCCGCGCCGCCGGCCATGCCGGCATGGCTGGTGGCCAGGCGATCGACTTGCTCAGCGCCGGCAAGCCCCTCGATGAGGCGACTCTGCGCGACATGCATCGCCGCAAAACCGGCGCGCTGCTGCAGGCCAGCGTCTTGATGGGCGCGGCCACTGGCGCTTGCAGCCCGGCAGCCTGGGCCGGGCTCGCCGACTTTGGTGCTGCGATTGGCCTGGCCTTCCAGGTCATCGACGACATCCTCGACGCCACGCAGGCGACCGAGAAGTTGGGCAAGACGGCGGGCAAGGATCAACAGTCCAACAAACCGACTTATGTCACCGTGCTCGGTCTGACCGAAGCCTGGCACCAGGCACGTGAACTGCACCGCCAGGCGCTGGAAGCGCTCGATCGCAGTGGTCTTGCCGGCGCGCACCGCCTGCGCCAACTCGCCGACCGCTTGGTCGAGCGCGACAGCTGAGCACCCGCATGCCCTTCACCTTGCTCGACACCATCAACGCCCCGGCTGACTTGCGCCGCTTGTCGCGCAGCGAGCTCGGCCGGCTGGCTGGCGAGTTGCGCAGCTTCGTGCTGAGCTCGGTGAGCAAGACCGGTGGCCATCTGTCGTCCAACCTGGGGACGGTGGAGCTGACAGTCGCGCTGCACTATGTGTTCAACACGCCGCACGACCGCATCGTCTGGGATGTCGGCCACCAGACCTACCCGCACAAGATTCTCTCAGGCCGCCGCGAAGCGATGGCCACGCTCAAGCAGCAAGGCGGCATCAGCGGTTTTCCGCGTCGTGTCGAGAGCGAGTACGACAGCTTTGGCACCGGTCATTCATCGACCTCGATCTCGGCCGCACTCGGCATGGCCCATGCAGCCAAACTCAAGGGCGAGCGCCGTCGGGCGGTGGCGGTGATCGGCGACGGCGCACTGACTGGCGGCATGGCTTTCGAGGCCTTGAACCACGGCGGTGCGGCCGAAGGCGCGGGTTTGGCCGACCTGCTGGTGATCCTCAACGACAACGACATGTCGATCAGCCCACCGGTGGGGGCACTCAACAAGCACTTGGCGCGCTTGATCAGCGGGCGTTTCTACACCGCTGCGCGCGAAGGCGCCAAGAGCATGCTGAAAAACACGCCCTTGTACGAATTTGCACGGCGCTTCGAGGAGCACACCAAGGGCATGGTCGCGCCGAGCACGATCTTCGAGGAGCTTGGCTTCACCTATGTCGGTCCAATCGACGGTCACGACCTCGATGCGCTGATCCCGACACTGGAGAACCTGCGCGATCGGTCCGGTCCCCAATTTCTGCATGTCATCACCAAGAAAGGCAACGGCTACAAGCTGGCCGAAGCCGACCCGGTCAACTACCACGGACCGAGCAAATTCGACCCCGCAGTGGGATTGCAAAAACCGGCGACCGCGGCCAAGACCAGCTTTACCCAAGTCTTCGGCCAATGGCTTTGCGACATGGCGGCGGCCGACGAGCGGCTGGTCGCGATCACGCCGGCGATGCGCGAGGGGTCGGGCTTGGTCGAGTTCGAGCAGCGCTACCCCAAGCGCTACTTCGATGTCGGCATTGCCGAGCAGCACGCCGTCACTTTTGCCGCCGGCCTGGCCTGCGAAGGTCTCAAGCCGGTGCTGGCGATCTACTCGACTTTTCTGCAGCGCGGCTACGATCAGTTGATCCACGATGTGGCGCTGCAGAAACTGCCGGTGGTGTTCGCGCTCGACCGTGCAGGTCTGGTTGGTGCCGATGGTGCGACCCATGCCGGGGCTTACGACATCGCCTACCTGCGTTGCATCCCCAACCTGAGCGTGCTTGCACCGTCGGACGAAGACGAATGCCGCAAGGCGCTGACCAGCGCTTTCCGCCAAGACCACCCGGTGGCGGTGCGCTACCCGCGCGGCGCAGGCAGGGGCCAAGCGATCGAGCCGGGGCTTGCCGAACTGCCTTGGGGCCGTGGCGAATTGCGGCGCCAATCGACACTGGCCATCGGTGGTGGTCGGCGCATCGCGATCCTGGCCTTCGGCACCTTGCTGCACCCGGCGCTGGCGGCCGCCGATGCGCTCGACGCCAGTGTGGCCAACATGCGCTTCGTCAAGCCGCTCGACGCCGCGCTGGTGATGGCGCTGGCGCGCAGCCACGATGCGCTGGTCACGGTCGAAGAGGGGTCGATCATGGGCGGTGCGGGCAGCGCGGTCGGCGAATGCCTGGCCGCTGCGGGCTTGAACCCGCCGCTGTTGCATCTGGGTTTGCCGGACGAGTTCATCGAGCATGGCGACGCGGCCAAACTGCTGGCCGGCATCGGCCTGGATGCTGCCGGTATCGAGGCGGCAGTGCGCAGACGCTTTGGCAGCCACCTCTCTTTGGTCAAACCCGCGGTCAACGAGTGAGCGCTAGTCGGTCATTGCGGTGCTTGGAAGCCTTGGCATGAGCATGGGCAGCGGTTTGATCGACGCCGCGGTGCACGACGCCCAGGCCATGCGTCAGGCTGATGCAGGGTTGTTGTCGCTGGCGCTGATGGACGCACGCAACCGCACGCTGGGCTGGCTGGCGGCCTTCGAAGGCTTGCCGACTGGTCTGTCCTTCCAGGGCTTTGACCCGCCTTGGTGGTTGGCGGGACAGGCGGCTTGGTTCCAGGAGTTCTGGGTCGCCCGCCATGTCCAGCGCGCGCGCGGTGAGGCGGCCGACCCGGTCGGGCTGCGTCTGGCGTCGGTCGAGCCCCGGGCCGATGCCTGGTTCAGCCCCGGCACCAGCAACCGGGCGCAGCGCTGGCAGCAGATGCCGCTGTCGCTAGAGGAACTTCAGTCCTACCTGGCGGCGACGCTGGAGACCACGCTCGATTTGCTCGACAAGGCTGAATCAGGTGACCAGGGCCTGCACGTCTTTCGGCTGGCCCTGCTCCATGAGGACAGGCTAGGCGAGACCCTCGCCACGCTCGTGCAGGCGATGTCCATAAGCCCCGAACGGTGCATGAACCTGGTCGAACGCGGACTCTGGCCGAGTTTGCCGAGCCGCAGCCGGCGCGATCCGCTGTGCCTGCCGGGTCAGACCCTGATGCTGGGTTCACCCCCGGGCGGCGGCGTTCCCGATGCCGAGAAATGGGCTCATGCGGTGCAGGTGCCTGAATTCGAGATCGATGCCCAAACTGTCAGCTGGGCCCAGTTCGTCGAATTTGTCGACGATGGCGGTTATGACGACAGACGCTGGTGGACCGAGGCCGGTTGGGCGGCGCTGGCCGCCGGTGCGAGGCGTGCGCCACGTTATGTCGAGCAGATGGCAGGTGGCGTGCTGGCACGTCGCCAGGGCCGACTCCAGCGTCTGCCACTGGCGCAGGCGCTGCTGCATGTCAGCGCCCATGAGGCCGCGGCCTGGTGCAACTGGGCTGGCCGGCGCCTGCCGAGCGAGG
>CALQBT020000234.1 GCA_943328885.2 Bordetella parapertussis
GACCAGGCGGCGGCAGCCATCGCTAGCGGCGCCAGGCCGGTCAGCACGAAGGACCAGCGCCAGCCCAGGTGCTCGGCGACCAACTGCGAAACCAGGAATGACAGACCCACGCCCAAGGAATAGCTCGAGGTGTAGAGCGTGACGCTGCGCGACGCATCACCTGGGTCGAGCCGGTCGGTGAGGGCGCGAAGACCCGGCATGTAAGCGCCCGCGAAGCCAACGCCTGCCAGGGCCCAGAGCAGCATGGCCGACAGCAAGCCTTGCGCGAAACAGCCGAAGGCGATCGTCGCGGCCGCGCTGAACAGCGACCCGCCCAGCAGCAGGCGCCGGGCATCGATGCGATCTGTCAGCGAACTCAGCAGCGGCACCGCGAGCATGTAGCCGCCCGCATACACCGCGGCGAGCAGTCCGGCCTGGGCGTTGGTCAGGCCCCACAGCGGGATCAGGTGAGCCGTCATCACCGCCGGCACGACGGCATGCGGCAGCAGGCTGCCGACTTGGCCGGCGCACATTCGCAGGACCAGCGGTTTGCCCGTCATGTCAGCGGCATGCGGTGTCAGCCTGGCGTCGGGGCTTGATCAGCCCACGCCACGCGGCATCGTCTGCCAGTACGGCGCACGCAGTTCGCGCTTGAGCACCTTGCCCACCGGGCTGCGCGGCAGGTTCTCGACGAAGTCGACCGACTTCGGCGCCTTCATCGACCCGATCTGCTGCTTGGCCCAGTCGATCAGCTCGTCGGCCCGCGCGCTGGCGTCGGGCTTGAGCTGCACGCAGGCCTTCACGGCCTCGCCCCACTTGGCGTCGGGCACACCGATCACGGCGCAGTCCTGCACCGCGGGGTGCTTCATCAACGCGCTCTCGACCTCAAACGGGAAGATGTTGAAGCCGCCCGAGATGATCAGGTCGCGCATGCGGTCGGTGATGTAGAGGTACCCATCGGCATCGCGCCGGCCGACATCGCCGGTGTGGTGCCAGCCGAAGCGGCTGATCTCGGCGCTGGCTGCGACGTCGTCGAGATAGCCGCTCATCAGGGTCGGGCCGCGCAGCACCACCTCGCCGGTCTGGCCGGGCGCGAGCAGGCGTCCTTGCTCGTCCATGATCTCCATTGCCTCGACGATCGCGGTGGGTCGTCCGCAGGACAGCAAGCGGTGACGCAGCGCGGGCTCGCGCACAGCCTGGGCGACCTCGCGTGGCGACATGAAGGTGGTCGGAAAGCCCGACTCGGTCTGGCCGAAGGCCTGGCAGACGACCGGGCCGAGCCGGCCGACGGCTTCGATGATCTTCTCTGGCGCGAAAGGCGATGCGGCGGCGATCAAGTAGCGCAGCGACGAGAAGTCGGCGCTCGCTGCCTTCGGGTGGGCCAGCATCATGTAGATCAGCGTGGGCGGCAGGAACAGCACCGAGACCCGCTGCTGGCCGATGATGTCGATCATCTGGCCGACATCGGGCGTGGCCATCATGATCGTGGTGCCGCTGAACTGGCCCATGCCGAGCGCGACGAAGCCACCCGCGTGGGTGATCGGGGCGACCGCCAGGTTGACCGGCGGCTCGTCGAAGCTCAGGCAGGTGGCCCAGGCCAGCACCGAGGTGGCGATCGAGCGGTGTGAGCCGACGGTGAGCTTGGAGCGGCCGGTCGTGCCGCCGGTGGCGCCCTGGAAGCCTTGCGCGTCCTCGGGCACCCGGAAATCGAGCAAGGCGTCGCTGGTGCTGCCCAGCCACTGCGCCAGCGAGGGCGCGCTGGCGTTGGCGCCGCCTATGCACACCACTTCGCGCAGCGTCGGCACCGCTTCGCGGATCGCGGCGAGCATGCCGGCGGCCGCTTCATGGAAGAACAACACGCTGCATTGGCCTGCGGCCAGGATCTGCAGGATGTCGGGGACCGCCGCGCGCATGTTCAGGTTGCTCCAGGCCAGCCCGGCGCGCAGGCCGCCGAGCATCGCCAGCAGCGCCGGCCCGGTGTTGGGGCTGAGCACGGCAAAACGGTCGCCGCTGGCCAGTCCACCCTCGCGCAGACGGCGCGCGATCCGGTGCGTCAGCGCATGGGCCTGGCGGTAGCTGAAGTCACCGCCCTCGCCGGTCAGCGCCAGCCGGTCCGGGTGGTTGGTGAAACCGCGGAAGTACAGGTCGGTGATGTGCACAGCAGGTCTCGGCTGGGTGGAAGATGCTGGCGCGGGCCACCCGTTCAGCGGCGCGCGGTTTCAGACGGGCCCACATCAGCGCCTGCTTGGGGCGCGGGCTACGCGGTCACAGGACTTGTTGTTCGCCGCCGCGAACCAGCCGCCCTGGCATCGCGCCGGTGGGTTCACCGTTGCGATAGGTCACCTGTCCCGACACGACGGTGGCGACATAGCCGTCGGCGAGTTGGCTCAGCCTTCGCCCGCCGGCGGGCAGGTCGTGCGTCACGGTGGGTACACGAACCTTCAAGCGGGCGAAATCGATGAGATTGATGTCGGCCTTGTGGCCGACGGCGAGCCGCCCTCGATCGGCCAGACCGGCCAAGGCAGCGGGCTCACTGGTCAGCGCGGCGATCGCTTGCGGCAGCGCGATGCGCTCGGCATCGCTCGCGTCGCGGGCCCAGCGCGCGAGGTAATAAGTCGGGAAACTGCCGTCGCAGACGAGGCCGTAATGTGCGCCGCCGTCAGCCAGACCCACCACCGTCTGGGGATGGACGAGCATCTCGCGCACGGCCAGCAGGTTGCCGTCGCGGTAGTTGGCGGCCGGCTGGTAGAACAGTGCCTTGCCGCCGTTGGCCAGCAGCAGTTCGTAGCTGAAATCCTCGACCGACAGGCCCGCCGCTTTGGCGCGTTTGTCGATGCGGTCGACGAGTTCGGGCTCGTAGTTGGCCTCCTGGCCCCAGACGTAGGAATACTGGAAGGACTTGACCGTCTTCAGGTTCACCGTGTTGCTGTCCTGCGGCTGCTCCGACAGCAGCTGCGCGCGCATGCCCGGCTCGCGCATCAGCGCGACTTTTTCTGCCAGTGGCAGGTGCTGGATCGCCTTGAAGCTCGGGTGATAGGCAAAGGGATGAAAGCTGAGGTCCAGACCGTAGATCATGCCGACCGGGCGCGGCGCGACCTGGGCCCGGATCTCCAGCCCGGCGTCGGCCGCGTCCGTGAGCGCGGCCAGCGAGTCGCGCCAGCTGTCTTCGTTGCCGGTCGGCATCTGGATCAGCGAATACGACAGCGGCCGGCCGCTGCGCTCGGCCAGCCGGCGCATCAAGCCGAACTCCGACAAGGCGTCGCCCATCGGCGCTGGAATGATCTGGAACACGCCCCGGCCGGCGTCCTTCAGGCCGTCAGCCAGCGCCGCAAGCTCGTCCTCATCGGAGAAAAGGCTGGGCGCCAGTTCTCCGGCCTTGGTGCGGTGCGCCATGTTGCGCGAGGTGGTCACGCCCAGCGCTCCGGCGCGTATGGCTTGCGTGGTGAGCAGCCTCATCGTGGCCAGGTCTTGGGCCGTGGGCGCTTCGTGCCCAGCGGCGCGCTCGCCCATCACGAACACGCGCAGCGCGGAATGGGGCAGTTGGGCCGCCACGTCGATGTCGAATTCGCGCGCTGCCAGCGCGTCCAGGTACTCGGGGAAGGTTTCCCAGTTCCACGGCAGCCCCTGGGTCATCACCAGTTCGGGCACATCTTCGACCCCCTCCATGACCTTGACGAGCACTTCTCGCTGTGCCGGTCTGCAGGGCGCGAATCCGACGCCGCAATTGCCCATCACCACCGATGTCACGCCATGGCCTGACGAGGGGTTGAGCCGGTTGTCCCAGGTGGCTTGGCCGTCGTAGTGGGTGTGGACGTCGACGAAGCCCGGGGTCACGAGCAGGCCGCTCGCGTCGAGTTCGACCGTCGCGGTGCCCGTCACGACGCCGATCGCGGCAATCAGCTTGCCCTTGATCGCAAGGTCTGCCAGGACGGGCGCATTGCCCAGTCCGTCGTGGACGGTGCCGCCCCTGATGATCAGATCGTAGTCCGCCATGTTCACTCTCCTGGATCGGTGGTGGTTGCCCGGCGCTGGCCGGGCCAGGCCGCTGGGCCTCGAATGACCAGCGACTGCGCAGCCTGCCATCTTAGTCGTCATCACAGAGCGGGCGATGCCGCCTGCGCGACGCTCGGCGCGCTGTCTGGCTTCCCTGCCCATGGCCCGCGCCTGGGCCTGGATTCGATTCAGGGTCGTCGCATCGGGACCGCAAATCCGCGGCCGACCCCTGGCCGGGTCATCATCGTCTGGTACCAGCGCTCGACGTTCGCAAAATCCGCTAGGTCGACCTGGTGCCTGGCATGGCGCCAGACCCACCCGACGATCGCGAAGTCGGCAATCGTCAGCGGCCCTGCGAAGTATTCATGTCCGGCCAGTCGACGGTTCATCACGCCGTAGAGCCGGCGGGTCTCGGCCATGAAGCGGTCCAGGCCGTAGCGCTTGTCAGCCGGGTCTTGCAGCGCGATGAAGTGATGCACCTGGCCGGGCATCGGGCCGAAGCCGCCGACCTGGAACATCAGCCACTCCAGCGCTGCCACCCGCGCCACTGGATCGCTGGGCCAGAACTGGCCGGACTTCTCGCCGAGGTAGATCAGGATCGCGCCCGACTCGAACACGCTGATCGACTTGCCGCCCGGGCCGTCGGGGTCGACGATCGCCGGGATCTTGTTGTTCGGGCTGATCGACAGAAACGCCGGGTCGAACTGCTCGCCCTGGCCGATGTCGACGATGCGCATTTCGTAGGGCAGTCCCATCTCTTCCAACGCGACCGTGATCTTGCGGCCGTTGGGCGTGTCGAAGGCGTGCAGTTGAAGGGTCAAGCGGTTCTCCTGGGTGGACCTGGTTCGTGCCTGCGGTCGAACCGCGACAGCCGCAGCATATGCCAGCCGCGCTGGCGGCCAGCGCATTGCTTGTGGTCGCGCTCAAGACAGGCGGCAGGCCAGGTCTGGGCGACACTCGGTTGGAACGCTTCGTCCAAGGACAACGCCAGACCATGAACCACCTCCAAGTCCTTCGCCCGGTGTTGCCGATCCTGATCGGCGCCTCGCTGATGCTGAGCCTGGCCATGGGC
>CALQBT020000235.1 GCA_943328885.2 Bordetella parapertussis
AGGCAAGGCCAGGATCTGCGCCAGACTGTCGGCCTGGTTGCGCAGCAGGCTGATGGGGCAGCTCACCAGGCCTAACGCAGCCGCAGCGTTGATGAAGTTCATCATCACCAGCGACGCGTCGACCGTGGGGTTGAAGAAGCTGTCGAGGTGGTCGTTCGAGAAGGGCTGGCCTGCGCGCTCGAACAAACGCTTGAAGCGCCGGCCGTTGCCGCAGAACACCAGCAACGCCGGCGCATCGGCGAGCCAGGGCATGCTGGGGGTCAGCGCCGTCAACGCGGCGCGCTGCGCGGGGTCGCGCACGTCGACGATGTCGGCCTGCTGCAAGTAGCTCTTGGTCGGCGCACACAGCGCGCAGGCCGCCAGCAGTCGCGTCAATTCGGGCGGCACGGCGGCGGCGGCCCAGCGCCGCTGCGAAGAATGCTCGACCATGCGCAGCAAGCTGTCCACGCCGGGCAGATCCGGCGGCACGTCAACAGCGCTGCCAAAGCGCTTGGCGAGCGCATCCTGCAGCTGTGTTTCAACGCCCGTCATGACGGAACTCCGAGGCTCAGCACTAGGGCATACCCTGTGGGCTCGGTGCCGAACGAGCCCCTAGGCTCGGTGTCTGTTGATTCGCAAGGAGCAAGGTTCATGGTCGGATGTCTTCAAGACAAGGTGGTGCCCGTCGCAAGCGCGGGCCGGGGCATGGGCAGCGCCCTGACAGGGCTGGCCGCGACCGCCGCGCCCGATCGCAGCACAGTCGCTGGGTGCGGGGAGCCTGCCTGATGGCGATCGCTTACGAACTGCTGCGCGATTTCAGCATCCCGACCATAGTACAGCGCTATGTCGAGAAAGACGTGATGCTGTACGCGCTGGGGCTCGGCCTGGGCGCCGATCCACTGAACGAGCAAGAACTCGGATTCGTCTACGAGAAAGACTTGAAGGTGTTGCCGACCTTCGGCGGGGTGCTGGGCTATCCGGGCTTCTGGCCCAAGGCTTACCCCGAGCTCGGCATCACCTGGCAGCGGCTGCTCAACGGCGAACAAGGCATCGAGATCCACCGGCCGTTCCCACCACACGGCGAAGTGGTCGGCAGCCTGACGATAGACCGCCTCGTCGACAAGGGCGTCGGCAAAGGCCTGTTGATCTACACCCGCCGCGACGTGCGCGACCAGGCCAGCGGCGATCTGCTGTGCAGCGTCAGCAACACCATGGTGTGCCGCGATGACGGCGGTTTCGGCGGGCCCGCGGTGCCGGGACCGGCCCCGGCCGCGATCCCCGCGCGCCCATCGGATCAAAGCATCGACTGGCCCACGCTGCCGCAGGCGGCGCTGATCTACCGCCTGTCCGGCGACTTCAACCCGCTGCACGCCGAACCCGCCGTGGCGCGCCAAGGCGGCTTCAACCGCCCCATCCTGCACGGCGCGGCGACCTGGGGCATCGCCGGCTGCGCGTTGTTGCAGGCGCTGTGCGACGGCGAGCCGGCGCGCTTTCAAAGCTACCAGGCACGCTTCACCTCGCCGGTATACCCGGGCGAGACCTTGCGCATCGAGATCTGGCACAACACGCCAGGCAAGGCCTCGTTCCGCGTCGCCGTGCCGCAGCGAGGCGTGACCGTCCTCGACAACGGCGTGTTCGGCTACCGCAGCGACTAGCCGCGGCCGAGTCCCCCATGCTGCCAACTCCCAGCGCCACCCGCGGCGGCCACTCGCTGCTCGCGGCCCTCTCGCGCCGGCTGCCGTTCTACTACGGCTGGCTCATCGTCGCGGTGGTCTTCGTCACGATGGCGATCGGCGTGAACGCCCGCACCGCTTTCTCGCTGCTGTTTCCGCCGATGCTGACCGAGTTCGGCTGGCAGCGCAGCGTCACCGCCGGCGCTTTCTCGTTCGGGTTCTTGCTGTCGGCCGTGTTGAGTCCGACGCTGGGCCGCTTGATGGACAGCCGAGGTCCGCGCGTCGTGATGGAGTTCGGTGTCGCAGCCACCGGCGCGGGCTTGCTGCTCGCGACGCTCGCCACTGAACCCTGGCATGTCTACGCCACGCTGGGCGTGCTGGTGGGCGCCGGCAGCGTGTGCCTGGGCTACACCGGTCAGGCGCTGTTCCTGCCAGCCTGGTTCGTGCGCCGTCGCGGGCTGGCCATGGGCATCGCTTTTTCCGGCGTCGGTGTGGGCTCGATCGTGCTGCTGCCAGCGCTGCAGACCCTGATCGAGCACAGCGGCTGGCGCGCCGCTTGCTGGACGCTGGGGATCATCACGCTGGTCTTGCTCGCACCCTTGAACCTGCTGCTGCGCCGCCGCCCGGAAGACCTAGCCCTGCAGCCCGACGGCGATGCCGCGCCGGGCACCACAGGCGCGACGGCGCGCCGCGTCAACATCGTCGATGCGGCCTGGGCCGCCACCGACTGGACGCTGGCACGCGCGCTGCGCACCGCGCGTTTCTGGTGGGTCGCACTGGGCTATTTCGGCGGCCTGTTCGTCTGGTACGCGATCCAGGTCCATCAGACCAAGTACCTGGTGGAAGTCGGCTTCAGCGCCACCCAAGCGGCCTGGGCATTGGGTGCGGTCAGCTTAGCGGGTGTGCCGGGACAGATCGGGCTCGGCCATCTGTCGGACCGCATCGGCCGCGAGATCGTCTGGGCGATTGGCTGCCTGGGCTTCGGACTGACCGCGGTGGCGCTGCTGATGCTGCAAAGCCACCCCAGCCTGCCGCTGCTCTACCTGATGGTGCTCGTGCAAGGCCTGCTGGGCTTCGGCCTGACGTCGGTGGTCGGCGCGATCCCGGCAGAGATCTTCGAAGGTCGGCACTACGGCAGCATCTTCGGCACGCTGATGCTCGCGGGCATCGGCGGCGGTGCTGCCGGCCCCTGGCTGGCGGGCCTGCTGTACGACCGCACCGGCAGCTATGCGCCGATCTTCTGGATCGAGATCGGCCTGTGCGTGGTGTCGGCATTGGCGATCTGGCGCGCATCGCCCGGCAGCGTGCGCGCGGTGGCCGGCAGAGTTCGTGCCTGAGCATCACCGCGGCAACGCGGCGATCGCGCCCCGACTCAGGCCGCTGGCAAGTAACGCACCGCCAGCACGCCGTCGATCGCCGCGATGCCGGCCTGCACCTCGGGCGTGACAGAGCTGTCGACATCGACCAAGGTGTAGGCCATGCCGCCGCGCGACTTGTTGACCATGTTGTGGATGTTCAGCCCCGCCTGCGCCATCGCGGTCGAGATCTGGCCCAGCATATTGGGCACGTTGGCGTTGGCGATCGCGACCCGGAAAGCAGATTCGCGCGGCATGCTGATCTGCGGAAAATTCACCGCGTTGACGACGTTGCCGTTCTCCAGGTAATCGCGCAGCTGGTCGACCACCATCACCGCGCAGTTCTCCTCGGCCTCGCGGGTCGACGCGCCCAGGTGCGGCAGCGCCACCACCTGAGGCTGACCGTGCAAGGCCGCGCCCGGAAAGTCGCAGACATAGTGTCCCAGGTGACGGGCCTCGAGCGAGTCGAGCACCGCGCTGTCGCTGACCACGCCTTCGCGGCTGAAGTTCAGCAGCACCGCGCCGGCGCGCATCAGGCCGATGTTGGCGTCGTTGACCAGGTGCCGGGTGGCCTCGATCAGCGGCACATGCAGCGTGACGAACTGCGAATGCTTCAGCACATCGTTGACGCTGGCCGCGCGCCGCACCTGCGAGGGCAGGCTCCAGGCCGCGTCGACCGTGATCTCGGGGTCGAAGCCCAGCACGTTCATGCCGAGCTTGATCGCAGCGTCGGCGACCAGGCAGCCGATCTTGCCCAGGCCAATCACGCCCAGGGTCTGGCCCGCGAGCTCGTAGCCCGCGAAAGCCTTCTTGCCGTCCTCGACCGACTTGTCCAGGTCGGGCGCGGCGGTATCGAGCGCGGCAACAAAGCGCAGCGCCGGCGCGATCTGGCGCGCGGCCATCAACATGCCCAGCAGCACCAGCTCCTTGACCGCGTTGGCGTTGGCGCCGGGTGCGTTGAACACCGGCACGCCGCGCTGGCTCATCGCCTCGACCGGGATGTTGTTGGTGCCGGCGCCGGCACGGCCGATCGCCCGCACGCTGGCCGGGATCGCCATGCTGTGCAGGTCGGCCGAGCGCAGCAGGATCGCCGCCGGATCGCTCAAGTCCTTGCCGACGCGGAAAGTCTCGGCGGGCAGCCTGGACAGGCCGCTGGCCGAGATCTGGTTGAGCACCAGAACGCTCATGCGATCAGCCATGCTGGGCCTCGAATTCCTTCATGTAAGCCACCAGCGCCTGGACGCCTTCGACCGGCATCGCGTTGTAGATCGAAGCCCGCATCCCGCCCACCGAGCGGTGGCCCTTGAGTTGGACCATGCCGCGCGCGACCGCGCCCTTCAGGAACGCGTCGTCCAGGCTCTCGTCGCGCAGCTTGAAAGGCACGTTCATCAGCGAGCGGTCGGCGAGCGCCACCGGGTTGCTGTAGAAAGCGCTGGCGTCGAGGTAGTCGTACAGCAGCGCAGCCTTGGCGCGGTTGTGCGCTTCCATCGCCACCAGGCCGCCGCGCGCCTTGATCCAGTTGAACACCAGCCCGGCGATGTAGACCGCGTAGGTCGGCGGGGTGTTGAGCATCGAGTCGTTGTCGGCTTGCTGTTTGTAGTCGAAGGCCGACGGCGTGCAGGCCAGCGCCTGGCCGATCAGGTCGTCGCGGACGATCACGATCGTCAGCCCGGCCGGGCCGATGTTCTTCTGCGCGCCGCCGTAGATCAGCCCGTACTTGGCGACATCGACTGGGCGCGACAGGATGCTGCTCGACATGTCGGCCACCAACGGCACGCTGCCGACGTCGGGCGTGTAGTGGTACTCGACGCCGCCGATGGTCTCGTTCGAGCAGATGTGCACATAGGCCGCATCGGGGTCGAGCTGCCACTCGGCGCGCGCCGGCACGCAGCTGAAGTTGCTCGCCTCGGCGCTGGCCGCGACATTGACCTTGCAGTATTTCTTGGCTTCCTTGATCGACTTCTTAGACCATTCGCCGGTGTTGATGTAGTCGGCGCCGGCCTTGCCGCGCA
>CALQBT020000236.1 GCA_943328885.2 Bordetella parapertussis
GAAGGCAAGGGTAACTACGGTTACAACGCTGCCAACGGCACCTATGGCGACATGATCGACATGGGCATCCTGGACCCGACCAAGGTGACGCGCACTGCACTGCAGAACGCCGCTTCGGTGGCCGGCCTGATGCTGACGACCGAGTGCATGGTCGCCGAAGCGGCGAAGGAAGAGTCGGCCGGCGGCGGCATGGGCGGCGGCATGGGCGGCATGGGTGGCATGGGCGGCATGGGCGGCATGGACATGTGATGTCGTTCAGGGACGGCCTGGCCGTCCCCGAGCGCTGGACCCTGCACTGACCGGCATGTCGGTCAGTTCGCGGGTCTTGCCAAGTCCTCACAGGCCACCTTCGGGTGGCCTGTTTCGTTGCGGCAGCCCATCGTGTCAGGATCAGGTCGAAGCGGGCTCAGCCCCAGGCGCCGAGCCGGGCGATTGCTGCCACTGGCGCAGCGTCAGCGCCGCATCGCCCAGGCCTTGGCGCGACAGCGCCGAGAACAGCGACACGCTGATGTCCGACGCGTCGGTGGCCATCTCGGCGAGAGCTGTCTGCGCCTGCGCCAACGCACGCGACTGCTGGTTGCGGTTGAGCTTGTCGGCCTTGGTCAACAGCACCAGCAGCTTGACCTCGCCCCGTCCCACGCGCTCCGACACGAAGTCCAGCAGCTGCTGGTCCAGCGGCGTGAAACCGTGGCGACAATCGACCATCATCACAATCCCGGCCAGCACATGGCGCATCGCCAGGTAGTCGGCCATCACCTGCTGCCAGCGCAGCTTGGCACCGCGTGCCACCGCCGCGTAGCCATAGCCAGGCAGGTCGGCCCATCGGCCATCCGGGGCCTCGGCCGGCCCCAGGTCAAACAAGTTGATGTGCTGGGTGCGGCCAGGTGTCTTCGACGCGAACGCCAGGCGCCGGTGCTGGGCCAAGGTAGTGATCGCGGTTGACTTGCCCGCATTGCTGCGGCCGACGAAAGCAACCTCGGGTAAATCGGACGCCGGCAGCTGCGACAGCAGGCTCGCCGTGGTGAAGAAACGGGCGCTTTGCGTCCAGGCCAAGGCCTCGCGCACAGCGGGGTCGGTGGGGAGATCGGAGTCGCTGCTCCGGGCGTTGGCGCTTGTGTTCATGGAGCATTGTAAAATCGATGGGTTTACCAGATCCCAACAAGCTTCTCACACCCTCAACAGGCCAAACACACCATCCTGCACCCTGCCATCTGGCAGTGCATGGCCGGCGACGAAGGCCCTGTCCATTCCAAGGTTCCCCGACATGAAGTCGCTGCTCGCCCTGTCGCTGTCTGCCCTGATCTCTTTGTCGGCCAGTTCGGCCTTTGCTTCAGAGACCAAGGCGGCTGCCAAGCCTGATCTGGCCAAAGGCCAGGAGAAAGCCACCCAGGTCTGCGCTGCATGCCACACCGCCGATGGCTCGCGAGGCATCCCGGCCAACCCCATCCTGCAGGGCCAGCACGCCGAGTACCTGGTCAAGCAATTGACCGAATTCAAGGCTGGCAAGCGCGCCAACCCAATCATGAGTGGCATGGCCGCTGCATTGAGCGATGAGGACATCAAGAACGTGGCGGCGTTCTACGCCAGCAAACAGGCCAAGCCCGGTTTTGCCAAGGACAAGGACCTCGTCGTGCTCGGCGAGAAGATCTATCGCGGTGGCATCGCCGCCAAGCAAGTGCCGGCCTGCGCCGGCTGCCACAGCCCGACCGGTGCCGGCATCCCCGCACAATATCCACGCCTGGGCGGCCAGCACGCCGACTATGCCGAAGCCCAGCTCAGCGCCTTCCGCGCCGGCAGTCGCGCCAACTCGGCACAGATGACCGCCATCGCGTCCCGCATGAGCGACAAAGAAATCAAGGCCGTCGCCGACTACGTGGCGGGTTTGCGCTGAGTCCTGAGGATTGAAAACAATCTGAGCATCGCTCATTGACCGAGATACTGGAGCGAAGGCATTCGATCACGGCGCTGTGACCCTGTTGCCACCCAGGCGTCTGGCTCTGCGCTAGGCTGAGATCAGCCTGAACTTGGCTGCCACACTGGAGTTCCTATGCCATCAAGCGCCGACCGTGGTTTCGACCACCCCGTGCCATCCGAGATCACAGCGCGCGCCAGCTACGAAGGCCGGCGCGGCTGGATGAAACGACTGGCCGCTGGCGCCATGGGCAGCGGCTTGGCAGCTTGGGCAGCGCGCGACGCGCTCGCAGCCGAGGGCACGGCCAAAGCCACACCGTTACCAGGCGCCAGGAGCAGCGTCGCGGGTGCGGTGACGATGGAAAAGTCAACGCCCAAGGCAGACGCCACCAGCTACAACAACTTCTACGAGTTCGGCACCGACAAGGCTGATCCGGCGCGCAACGCTCACACGCTCAAGACGCGGCCCTGGAGTGTGGCGATCGAAGGTGAAGTCAAGAAGCCCAAGGTCTACGGCATCGACGACCTGCTCAAGCTCAGCGCCATGGAAGAGCGCATCTACCGCCTGCGCTGCGTCGAGGGCTGGTCGATGGTGATTCCTTGGGTCGGTTTTTCGTTGGCCGAGTTGATCAAGCAGGTCGAGCCCACGGGCAACGCCAAGTACGTCGAGTTCCACACCCTGGCCGACCCCAAGACCATGCCTTTCGTTGGCTCGCGCGTGCTCGACTGGCCTTACGTCGAAGGGCTGCGCATCGACGAGGCGATGCACCCGCTGTCGCTGCTGGCCTTCGGCATGTACGGCGAGCTGCTGCCAAACCAGAACGGCGCACCGGTGCGGCTGGTGGTGCCCTGGAAATACGGCTTCAAGTCCGCCAAGTCCATCGTCAAGATCCGCTTCGTCGAGCAGCAGCCCAAGACCGCCTGGGTCAAGGCGGCGGCGCAGGAGTACGGCTTCTATTCCAACGTCAACCCCAAGGTCGACCACCCGCGCTGGAGCCAGGCCGCCGAGCGCCGCATCGGCGAAGACGGCGTGTTCGCCAAAAAGCGGCCGACGCTGATGTTCAACGGTTACGAGGCGCAGGTCGGGTCGCTCTACGCCGGACTGGACTTGTCCAAGAACTTCTGACGCAGCCTGTGCGCCGGTCATGAACAAGCTGCTGCTGCATCCTGCGGCCAAGCCCTTGCTGTTCGCGCTGGCGCTGCTGCCCTTGGCGCAGTTGCTGTGGGGCGCGATCGCCAACACCCTGGGTGCGAACCCTGCCGAAGCGCTGATCCGTGGCAGTGGCGACTGGGTGCTGCGCTTTGTCTGCCTGACGCTGGCGGTCACACCGCTGCGCGAAGCAACGGGCTGGAGCGCGCTGGCCCGGCTGCGCCGAATGACGGGTTTGTTCGCCTTCGGCTACGGCGTGATTCACTTTCTGTGCTACGCCTGGCTCGACATGGGGCTGGACTTTGACGACATCGTTCGCGACATCCCCAAGCGCCCGTTCATCCTGGTCGGCACGCTCGCGCTGCTCGGGATGTTGCCGCTGGCCGCAACCTCGTTCAACCGCGCGATCAGGGCATTGGGCGCAGCGCGCTGGAAAGCGCTGCACCGGGCGGTCTACGCGGTCGCGCTGCTGGCCTTGCTGCATTTTTTCTGGATGCGCGCAGCCAAGCACAACTTCGCCGAATGGTCGGTCTATGCGGCCATCGTGGCCCTGCTGTTGGGCTGGCGCTTGCGCCAAGCCCTGCGGCGGCGGCGTAGCGCTACTTCATGAACCCTGGCAGCCACAGCGCGAGCTGTGGAAACACCAGCACCAGCGCCAGACCAACGACCAGCGGCAGGCAGAAGATCGCCGACCCCCGAAAGATCTGCGACATCGGCACGTTCTTCAGCAGCGCGTTCATCACGAACATGTTCATGCCCACCGGCGGTGAAATCAGCCCGACTTGCACCACCAGCACAATCAACACACCGAACCAGACCGGGTCGAAACCGAGCTGGGTAACCACCGGGAAGAACACCGGGATCGTCAGCAACACCATGCTGAGCTCCTCCATGATCGTGCCCAGCACCACGTAGACGCCCATCATCGCGGCGATCACCACCAACGGCGGCAAGCCCAGATGGGTGATGCCGTTCTTCAGGTCGCCCGGCATGCTGGTGTAGTTGACGAAGTTGGAGAACATCGCTGCGGCGATCAGGATCGTGAACAGCATCGCCGTGGTGCGCGCGCTCTCGGCCAACACGTCGAACAGCACCCGCGGTGTCAGGCTGCCACGCATCAGCGCAAAAGCGAACGCGCCCGATGCACCGATGCCCGCGCCCTCGGTCGCGGTGAACCAGCCACCATAGATGCCGCCCAGCACCAGTACCACCAGCAGCGCCACACCCCAGATGTCGCGCAGCGCGGCCCAGCGACCGGGCCAGTCGACCCGCTGGCCGGCTGGCCCGGCCTCGGGGTGGCGCCGGATGATCCAGGCCACGCCGAACATCAGCAGCCCGGCGCACAGCAGACCCGGCACCACACCGGCCGCAAACAACTTGCCGATGTGGGTCTCGGTGACGATGCCGTAGATCACCATGATGGTCGACGGCGGGATCATGATGCCCAGCGTGCCGCCCGCGGCGATCACCCCGGTCGACAGGTAGTCGGCATAGCCCAGCTTCTTCATCGACGGGTAGGCCACCTTGGTCATCGTCGCTGCGGTGGCAATCGACGAGCCGCAGATCGCGCCAAAGCCCGCACAAGCCCTGATCGTCGCGTGGGCCAGACCGCCGCGGCGGTGGCCGACGAAGGCAAACGCGGCACGAAACAATTCATGCGCCAGTCCGGCGCGGGCGACGAAATTGCCCATCAAGATGAACAGCGGCACCACCGACAGCGTGTAAGCAAAGCCCGAGTCGTAGACCACTTGCGCCGCGGCAGCGGCCGTCGGCCCCCAGCCGCGCATCAGCCCCAGGCCGATATAGCCGACAAAGCCCATCGCAAAGGCCAGCGGCACGCGCAGCAGCGCGAGCACAAAGACCGCGGCAAAACCCAGCAACGCC
>CALQBT020000237.1 GCA_943328885.2 Bordetella parapertussis
ATCTCGGTAGGCTATTCGCTGATCATCAGCCAGATCTTCTACGAGCGCATCGGATTCGAGCAGTTGCTGCGCAGCATCGGCAAATCGATGATCGACACCAGCCTGATCATGATCATCCTGGCAGCAGCGATGCTGCTGGGGCATTACCTGAGCATCGTCGACTTGGGCGGGCGCATTGCCGAAGCCATCCAGGCCGTGGGTCTGGGCCGCCTGGGCTTTTTGTTCCTGATCGTGGGCGTGCTGTTCGTGCTGGGCACTTTCATGGAAGTGACCTCCATGCTGTTGATCATGGTGCCGATGCTGATTCCCGCCATGACGGCATTGCAGGTGAACCCGATCCACTTCGCGGTGCTGTTCGTCATCGCGATGGAAGTCGGGCTGCTGACGCCGCCGGTGGGCATGAATCTGTATGTCGTCGCCCGGGTGGGACAAGGCAGCCTGCGCGACGCCATTGTCGGCAGCCTGCCCTATGTCGTCGCGCTCACGGTGCTGGCGGTCGTCATCATCCTGATGCCCCAGATCGCGCTGTGGCTGCCTGCCGCCCTGCGATGAAGCAAGCGCGAACAGATCGCGGTCCACCGCTGAGCGAGCCCGAGGCCGTTCAACCGTTTCCCGCAGGTCTCAGCAAGCGTCGCCATGTGGCGGACGTGCTCGAACGCGAGATCGGCGACGGCCTCTGGCCGCTTCGCGCTGCGCTGCCGTCCGAAATGCAGCTCGTGGCGAGATTCGGGGTCAGCCGGCAGACCATACGCTCGGCAATGTCGAGCTTGCAGGCCAAGGGTCTGATTGCCACGCGGCAGGGCTTGGGGTCGATCGTGTTGCGACAGTTTTCTTCGCCTGAGTATTCGCAGTCGCTCGAGAGCATCAACGCTCTCGCCTACTACGCGCGCCACACCGTGGTATCGGTGGTGAGCGTCGAAGACGTCGTGCTCACGAACGAGCTGGCGGTGAAGGTCGGTGGCGAAATCGGCACGACCTGGTGCAAAGCGACCACGCTGCGCGCGGCCTCGCGCGACAAGCTGCCGATGGGCCTGTCGTCGGTCTGGGTGCCAGCGGCCAACCGTCAGGCGATTCAAGTGTCGCGCAAGAGTGGCATGCCGGTGTTTCTCGAGATTCAGAAAGCGAACAAGCAGATGGTCAGAGAAGTCAAGCAGGTGCTGGGCGCGAGCATGCCCGACAAGTTGCAGGCCCGGCTGCTGCAATGCGAACCGCGCGAGCCGATGCTGCGTATCCAGCGCTGGTATTACGCCGCTGACGCTACGCTGCTCGAAATGTCGGACACGCTGCACCCGCCGTCGCGCTTCCAGTATGTGATGTCACTGCACCATGTCACGCGCTGATTCAATATCCGGCGGGAGCAAGCCATGAAACCGCTTGAAGGCCAACGCGTCATCGACCTGACGCAAAACGTGGCGGGTCCGTTCTGTACCCAGGTGCTCGCCGACCTCGGGGCCGAAGTCATCAAGGTTGAAAGGCCAGGCTCGGGTGACGACACGCGTCACTGGACGCCGCAGGTTGGCCCCGGCATGTCGCCTACCTACGCCACGTTCAACCGGGGCAAAAAGAGCCTGGCGCTCGATCTCGACAACCCAGAAGGCCAGGCGGTGCTGCGCGCGCTGCTGCGCCCGGGCGACATCGTGATCCACTCGCTGAAGCCTGGCAGCGCCGAGCAGCGCGGCCTGGGCTACGACGACCTGGTGCCGTTGTGCCAGGGCCTGATCTACTGCGCGATCAGCGCGTTCGGCAATACCGGACCGCTGGCGCCGCTGCCGGGATACGACCCGTTGATCCAGGCCTTCGCCGGCATCATGTCGGTCAACGGACATGACGGCGAAGCACCGGCGCGCGTCGGCGTGTCGCTGGTCGACATGGGCACGAGCCTGTGGTCCGTTGTCGGTATTTTGGCGGCACTGGTACAACGCCGGGAATCCGGCGACAGCGTGCGTGTGGACACTTCGCTGCTTGAGACCGGCATGGCCTGGATGACCAACCCGATCGCCAATTTCAGCGCCAGCGGCAAGCTGCCGGTGCGCATGGGGTCGGCGACGGCCATGCTCGCACCGTATGAGGTGTTCCAGACACAGGACGCACATGTGTTCATCGGCTGTGGCGCAGACCGCATGTTCCAGAAAATGACGGCCGCGCTGGGTTGTGCGGAGATGGCGCAAGACCCGCGCTTCGCGACCAATGCGGGACGCGTCGCAGACCGGCATGCGCTGCACGCGGCGCTCGAAGCCATCACGCGCTCGCGAACTAACGAGGCGATCGTCGAAAGACTTCGCGCGGCCGGCGTGCCCGTGAGCAGCGTCAACAACCTCAGACAAGTGCTGGCCGACCCGCAGGTGCAAGCCCTGGAACTCCATCGCCCGCTGGCCATCCTGGGCGGCGCACAAGACGCGCCCGCGCTGTGCGCCGTGGGCCTGCCGATCCGGTTCAACGGCCAGCGCGAGTTCGCGACCGGGCTGAGCGCACGAGTAGGCCAGGACAGCCAGGCTGTGCTGGCGAACTCGGGCATGGCACAGCAAGACATCGACCGGCTGGTCGCGCAAGGCGCTGTGCAGGTCTAGCGTGGTGTTTCACTCTGTTTGCCACTTAAGCGGCAGTTAGCCCGAATGACCTTCTGCAGAATGTCGCGAGCGCTCTTGGTCCAGATGAACGGCTGAGGCCTGTCGGTGGCAGGACAAGCGGGCAATCGTCATCTCAGTGGCCCTCAATCAAAGAGCCTGGAAAATTCTTGACGGCACGGCTGTTCGTCAACGCAGGGCATCCACAAGAAACGACCGAGCTACGCCTGCACGCACTCTCCCATCACGGCGAGTGCGCCCAAGCGCTGGTCAGCGCCCAGCCTTGATCGCCGCTTCGCGGATCGAGCTCAAGGTGGTGCGGCTGTTGATGACGTCGGCGTCGAGCTTGAGGTGGATCAGCATCGGCGCGCCAGGCTGCAAAGCCTCGGCGAAACAGGCTTCGAAGGCTTCGGTGGTCTGCACGCAGGCAGCACGCCAGCCGAACGCGCGCGCCATTGCGGCGAAATCGGGGTTGAACAGGTCGCTGCCACTGACCCGGCCCGGGTATTCGCGCTCCTGGTGCATGCGGATCGTACCGAAAGTACCGTTGTCGACCACCAAGCTGACCAAGCGCCCCGCGCCCCGGTTGGCGCCATAGCCCGTGGCGGTGGCGAGTTCTTGGCCCGTCATCAGAAAGTCGCCGTCACCCGCCACGTTGACCACGGTTCGCTCGGGGTACAGCAAGGCCGCGGCCACCGCGGCCGGAAAGCCGTAGCCCATCGAGCCCGAGGTCGGGGCCAACTGGGTACGGCCATGGTGTTGCAGCCCAAAGTAGCGCACGTAGCGGTGCAGCCAGCCACTGAAATTGCCCGCGCCGTTGGTGTAGACCGTGTCGGCGGGCGCAAGGCGCTGCACCGTTTTCATCACCACGGCCATGTCAAGCGGCGCGACTGGCGGCGCAAGCTGGTTGGCCTCGTAATCGGCATGGGCAGCGGCGGCCGCGTCGCCCCAGGGCAGGCTGGGCGGCGCAGCCAGCGACTCCAGCGCCTTGGCCGCGCAGGCCATGGCCGACTGGATCAACAGGTCGGCCGCATAGACGCGGCCGAGTTCCTCGGCACCAGCATGGATGTGAACCAGCTTTTGCGTCGGGCGCGGCGGCGTCAGCAAGGTGTAGCCGCCGGTCGTCATCTCACCCAAGCGCACGCCCAGCGCGATGATCAGGTCGGCATCCTTGACGCGCTGCGCCAGCTTGGGGCTCAGGCCGATGCCCACATCGCCGACGTACAGCGGATGGCGGTTGTCAAAAGTGTCCTGAAAACGAAATCCGCAGCCCACCGGCAGCAGCCAGTTCTCGGCAAAGCGCTGCAGTGCACGAGCAGCCTCGGCGTCCCAGCCGCTGCCGCCAGCGATCAGCAGCGGGCGCTGCGCCGCCAGCAGCATCGTGCGCAGGTCGCGCAGCGCACCGGGCGTGGGCCATGCCTGGGCAGGCTCGACACGCGGTAGCACAGGTGCTGCGGTCAGCTCGGTCAGCATGTCCTCAGGCAGCACCAGCACCACCGGCCCCGGCCGGCCCTGCAGCGCAGTGTGGAAGGCGCGGGCGATGTACTCGGGCAGACGGTCGGCGTCCTGCACCTCACCCACCCATTTGGCCAGGCCCAGCGTGCCAGGGCCGAACATCTGGCGGTAATCGAGTTCCTGAAAAGCCTCGCGGTCGCGCTGGTCGCTGGCCACCTGACCGACGAACAGGATCAGCGGGGTCGAATCCTGAAACGCGGTGTGGATACCGATGCTGGCATTGGTCGCGCCCGGACCGCGGGTGACGAAGCAGATGCCGGGCCGGCCTGTGAGCTTGCCCTGAGCCTCGGCCATGAAGGCCGCGCCGCCCTCCTGCCGACAGGCGATGAAGCGGATCTGGTCTCGGAACTGGTGGAAACCGTCGAGCACGGCCAAGTAGCTCTCACCCGGCACACCAAAAGCGGTGTCGACACCTTGTTCGACCAGGGCTTCAACGAGGACATGGCCGGCGGGTCTGGGGTTCATGGGGCTGCCTAGTTTGCGAAAGATCGGTCGATTATCGGCATGACTGGGCTTGGCGCTGGATCTGCGCCGGCCAGCATCAGCCAGGGCTCGGTTCTCGCCGCACCCGCCGCACGTTGAACGCACTGACGATGAGCACCAGTTGCACCAGCGCCAGCCCGATCCAGACGTCGCGGTACTGATGCAAGTCCATCAGGCGGCCGAAGATCAGCGGCGCGACCGCCTGACCGATGTCCAGACCCGCATAGACCACGCCAAAGACCCGTCCGCTGGCGTTCTCGGGCGTCGAACGCTTGACCAACAGGTCGCGCGAAGGGCTGGCGCTGCCCGAGAACAGACCCATCAGCGCGAACATCAGCGGCACAGCGCCGGCGTAGATCGGCAAAAAA
>CALQBT020000238.1 GCA_943328885.2 Bordetella parapertussis
AGCCGTTGGCGAAGCGCTGGCCTTCATGGACCAGACGCTGGACTCGGGATTCCGCCCAGGCATGGGCAATGTCGTGCCCGACCGCTTCTTCTGGGCACTGCCGCCAGCCGAGGAGGGCGCCGAAGGCGGGCCCGAGAGCGACCTGATGCCCGAGGTCGAAAGCCCTGACCCAAAGGGCAAGGGCGCGCCGCGCCGAGTCCATTGACAGCTTCTTCGACATGACCACCAACCAAGAACTCTTCGATCGCGCGCAGCTTGTGATCCCGGGCGGCGTGAACTCGCCGGTGCGAGCGTTCCGCGCCGTCGGCGGCACGCCGCGCTTCATCGCCCGCGGCCAGGGCGCCTATATGTGGGACGCCGAGGGACAGCGCTACATCGACTACATCGGCTCCTGGGGCCCGATGATCCTGGGCCATGGCCACCCGGGCGTGCTCGAAGCGGTGCAGAAGGCGGCAGTCGATGGTTTCAGCTTTGGTGCGCCGACCGAGCGCGAGATCGAACTCGCCGAGGCCATCATCGCGCAGGTGCCGTCGATCGAGCAGGTTCGGCTGGTGTCTTCGGGCACCGAGGCCGGCATGAGCGCAATCCGCTTGGCGCGCGGCGCCACTGGGCGCAGCAAGATCGTGAAGTTCGAGGGCTGTTACCACGGCCACGCCGACGCGCTGCTGGTCAAGGCTGGCTCCGGCCTGGCCACCTTCGGCCACCCGACCAGCGCCGGCGTGCCGGCCGAGGTGGTGCAGCACACGCTGGTGCTGGAGTACAACAACCTCGAGCAGATCGAAGCCGTGTTCGCCAGCCAGGGCCGCGAGATCGCCTGCGTGATGATCGAGCCGATCGCCGGCAACATGAACTTCGTGCGCGCCTCGGTGCCGTTCATGCAACGCATCCGCGAGCTTTGCACCGAGTACGGCACACTGTTCGTGTTCGACGAGGTGATGACCGGGTTCCGCGTCGCACTCGGCGGCGCACAAAGCGTCTATGCCCGGCTGATCCCGGGATTCAAGCCCGACATCAGCGTGTTCGGCAAGGTCATAGGCGGCGGCATGCCACTGGCCGCTTTCGGCGCCAGCAAGGACATCATGCGCCTGCTCGCACCGCTGGGCCCGGTCTACCAGGCCGGCACGCTGTCGGGCAACCCGGTGGCCACCGCCTGCGGCCTGGCCACGCTGCGCGAGATCGCCAAGCCGGGATTCTTCGATGCGCTGGCGGCCAAGACACGTTCTCTGGTCGAGGGCCTGAGCGCAGCGGCGCACGATGCCGGCGTTCCCTTCGTCGGCGACAGCGAAGGCGGCATGTTCGGATTCTTTTTCGCGAGCAAGCTGCCGCAAAATTATGGCGTCGTGATGGCCACCGACCAGCCGCGCTTCAACCGGTTTTTTCACGCGATGCTCGACCGCGGCGTGTACCTGGCGCCAGCGCTCTATGAAGCCGGGTTTGTCAGCGCAGCGCACAGCGCCGAGGACATCGCCGCAACGGTCGACGCCGCGCGTGCGGCGTTCGCGCCATGAGCCCGGCGGACCGCCCCATGGGCGAACTCCCGGCTGGCATGACAGCGCACAGCGCCAGGGCCACACCCGCGAGCCCGCGCCGGATCGGGTCATGATCAAGCCGGTGGAGTTGCTGGGCCAACCGGCGATGTGGCTGCGCTCACCCGACGGCGCCGAGGTCACCGTGCTGCTGCACGGTGGCCAGTTGGTGTCCTGGATCCCGGCCGGTGACCAGCAGCGGCTCTACCTCTCGCCCGACGCGGTGGCCTGCCCTGGCCAAGCGGTGCGCGGTGGCATCCCGGTGATCTTTCCGCAGTTCGCCAAGCAGGGCTCGCTGCCTAACCACGGTTTCGCGCGCGACCGCGCCTGGGAATGGGTCGAAGGCGCCGACCGCGGCGGCGTGATGATCGGCGTGCTCAGGCTGGTCGATGACGAGGCCACGCGGTCGATCTGGCCGCATCGCTTCGAAGCCGAGCTGAGCTTTGGTTTCACGGGCCTGCAACTCGACGTCGAGTTGGCCATCACCAACCTGGGCGACAGTTCTTTCGATTTCACTGCCGCGTTGCACAGCTACCTGCGCATCGACGACCTGCGCCGCGCCAGGCTGGCCGGACTCTACGGTGTGCGCTACTTCGACAAACTCAGCGGACTAACCCAAGTCCAGGAGCTCGATCCGCTGGGCTTCGCCGGCGAGATAGACCGCATCTACTACCACGCGCATGAGATCCACAAGGCGCCGCTGTCGCTGTCGACTGCGATGGGCAGGATGATGATCAGCAGCGAAGGCTTCGACGACGTGGTGGTGTGGAATCCGGGCCAGACCAAGGCCGCCGCGATGGCCGACCTGCCCGACGAAGACTGGCTGCGCATGCTGTGCGTCGAGGCCGCAGCGATAGGCCAGCCGGTGACGCTTGCTCCTGGCCAGCAGTGGGTGGCGCGTCAAGGCTTCGAAGCCTGAAGACCGGTCATCGGGCACGCCGCCCAGCACAGCGCGCTGCCTAGAATCGACCCCCATGCACCTCCACATCCTCGGCATCTGCGGCACCTTCATGGGCGGGCTGGCCGCCATCGCCCGCGAGGCGGGCCACCGCGTCACCGGCTGCGACGCCAATGTCTACCCGCCGATGAGCGACCAGTTGAGATCGCTGGGCATCGAATTGGTTGAGGGCTTTGGCGCCGAACAATTGGCGATCGCGCCCGACCAGTGGGTGATCGGCAACGTGGTCAGCCGAGGCAACCCCTTGATGGAGGCCATCCTCGATGCCGGCGCGTCCTACACCAGCGGGCCGCAGTGGCTGGCCGAGCAGGTGTTGGCCGGACGCCATGTGCTGGCGGTGGCAGGCACCCACGGCAAGACCGGCACCAGTTCGATGCTCGCCTGGGTGCTCGAGCAGGCTGGGCTGGCCCCGGGTTTTTTGATCGGCGGTGTGCCCTTGAACTTCGGTATCTCGGCGCGGCTCGGTAACGCCCAAACGTCCCGGCCGGGCGGCGCCTGCTTCGTGATCGAAGCCGATGAGTACGACACTGCATTCTTCGACAAGCGCAGCAAGTTCGTGCACTACCGGCCGCGCACCGCGATCCTGAACAATCTCGAGTTCGACCACGCCGACATCTTTGCGGACCTGGATGCAATCGAGACCCAGTTCCACCACCTGGTGCGCACGGTGCCAGCGAGCGGGCGCTTGATCGTCAACAGCCGCGAGGCCGCACTCGACCGTGTGCTCGCACGCGGCTGCTGGAGCGAACTGCAGCGCTTTGGCCCGCGCAAAGAAGAGCCTGGCGCGCTGCGCGCACGCGGCGAGCCGCATGCATTCGACGTGCTGCGCGGCAGCCTGAAGGTTGGCCGCGTCGAGTGGTCGCTACAGGGCGAGCACAACCAGCTCAACGCGCTGGCGGCCATCGCCGCTGCCGAGCATGTGGGGGTGGCACCCGATGTCGCCGCCGCCGCGCTGGCGAGCTTTCGCAACGTGCGGCGCCGGCTCGAACTCCGCGGCGAGGCCGGCGGCGTGAAGGTCTACGACGACTTCGCCCACCATCCGACCGCGATGCGAACCACCATCAACGGCCTGCGCCGCAAGGCCGGCTTGGCGCGCATCCTGGCGGTGTTCGAGCCGCGCACCAACACGATGAAGCGCGGTTCGATGGCGGCCTTGCTGCCCTGGGCGCTGGAAGAATCCGACCTGGCTTTTTGCCTGCAAGGCGACTATGGCTGGGACGCCGCCGAGGCGCTGGCACCGCTGGGGGCGCAGGCTTCGGTGAGCGACAGCGTGGACAAACTGGTGACGAGCATCGTCCGAGCCGTGCGACCAGGCGACCAGGTGCTGGTGATGAGCAACGGCGGGTTCGGCGGCATCCACGCCAAACTGCTGGCAGCGCTGGCGCGCTGAGCCCGCGCCGCAGTTCGATCAGATCGCGTTGAGGTAGTCGAGAAGCTGCTGCCGCTGGACCGCGCTCAGCTTGTTGAAGCGGTCGCGCGACGCGGCCGCCTCACCACCGTGGGCGCGGATCGCCTCGCTGACCGTCTTGGCCCGCCCGTCATGCAGATAGGGCGTGCGGGCGCGCAGCCCCCACAGCGGCGCGGTGCGCATCTCGGCGCCCTTGGCCGTAGCCTGTTGGATGCCGTCGCCCAGCGCGCCCATGTCGTGCAACAGCAGGTCCGAGAACAGCGGCACCGGCCGGTGCGACAGCGCAGCGATCTTGTGGGCCCCGGTGTACATCATCGGCAGATGGCAGGCCGCACACTGGATCTGCTCGAACAACCTGCCCCCAGCCGAAGCTGAAATGCCCAGCCGCAAGGGCGGCGGCGGCGCCAGAAAACGCATGAAATCGGCTGCGTGGTCGATGTCGCCCTTGCCCGTGAGAGGATCAACAACATCCTCGACACCGGCGACCTTGTCAAAGCGCGCCAGCAAGCCAGTGTTGCCGTTGGGCGCGTTTTCGAGCAGAAACAAGCGACTCGTCACACCCATCTCGTTGACATAGGCGTCGCCAGAGAAGGCCAGCAGCGTGGCCTGCTGGGCCTTCCAGCCGAAGCGACCGACGCGCGTCTTGCCGCTGACCACATCGGTGACGAGCCCGGCGCGACCACGCAAGCCGTCGGGCTTGCGCCGCTGCGCGGATGACGCGCCATCTGACATCCATGACGGTTGGAGATCGCATGGTTGTTAACTTCATCGAAAATAACCCTGATGCAGTGCAGCATCGAACCCGAGACGATCCAAGCGCGGGCCGGTACAGAATGCAGGTGCTCAAGCCGATTCGCCGCCGATGCCGCTGATCGCAGCAAGGCCCGCGACCCAACCGAGACCGGAGACACAAGATGGACCGAAGATCCCTGTTCGAGACCACCGCCACGCTGGGCCTGGGTGCGCTGGCCGGTTGCGCCTTGCCTGGCGTGGCGCAGACCGGCGTCAAGACACCTTTTGCGGTGC
>CALQBT020000239.1 GCA_943328885.2 Bordetella parapertussis
GCTGACCTTGGGCAGCAGCATCGCGCGCATCCGGCCCATCAGGTCGGGGTCACGCCAGAACAGCGTGAAAGCCTGGTCGAACAGCTCGCGGTGCTCGGCCCGGTCGACCAAGCAGGCGCTGAGCACAGCGTGGAAATCGAGCTTGCTCTGCAGCCCCGCCACCTGCAAGGCCTGCAGCGCGGTATGCACCCGATCGCCACCGACCGGCATGCCAGCATTGCGCAGCACGCGGGCGAAGTGCATCACATTCTCAGCCAGATGGCTGCCGCCTGGCGCCAGGCGGCCCGCTGGGCTTGCATTCGGCTGGCTGTGCATCGTCAGGCTGGCCCGGACTTCAACCGCCGCGCGCCTCTTGGCGCACTTGTTCGAGCAGGCGCGCCGACTCGCTGCCCTGCATCTTGACGATGTCGTCCTGGTACTTCAGCAGCAGGCCCAGCGTGTGCTGAACCAGCACCGGATCGAGCACCACCGCGTCGAGTTCCATCAGCGCGCGGGTCCATTCGATGGTCTCGGCGATGCCGGGCAATTTGTAGAGCTCGACCGAGCGCAGCTGCTGCACGAAGCCGACGATCTGGCGCGCGAGTTCGGCACCGGCCCCCGGCACGCGGCGCTGCAGAATCGCCAGCTCGCGTTCGGCATCGGGGAAATCGACCCAGTGGTAGAGGCAGCGGCGTTTGACCGCGTCGTGGATCTCACGGGTGCGGTTGCTGGTCAGGATCACGATCGGCGGCTGCTTGGCCTTGACGGTGCCGAACTCGGGGATGGTGATCTGGAAATCACTCAGCACCTCGAGCAAGAAGGCTTCGAAAGGCTCGTCGGCGCGGTCGAGCTCGTCGATCAACAGCACCGGCGCGACCTCGTTGGCCGGGTCTATCGCCTGCAGCAGCGCGCGCTTGGTCAAAAACCGCTCGGAGAACAGCTCGGCGGCCAGGGTCTCGCGCTGGGCGCCCTCGGCCAGCCGGATCTCCATCATCTGCCGGCCGTAATTCCACTCGTAGGCGGCGCCGGCCAAGTCCAGACCTTCGTAGCACTGCAAGCGGATCAGCGGTCGGCCCAGCATCGCGGCGAGCGTGCGGGCGATCTCGGTCTTGCCGGTGCCGGGCTCGCCTTCGAGGAACAGCGGGCGCTGCAGCTTGAGCGCGAGGTAGACACAGGTCGCCAGCTGGCGGTCGGCCAGGTAATCGAGCCCGGCCAGTCGGACGATGGTGTCGTCGATGCTGACGGGCAAAGCGGTATCGGGAGACAAAGCAGGAGACAAAGCTCAACTCCAACAAAAAACGCCGCAACAGGTGCGGCGTCTTGGGCCTCAAAGCGGCGAAATCTGTGGCGGAATCAGGCGGCGACAGCCCGCCCGGCCAGCACCGGGATCAGCGCGGCACGGTACTCGGCCGAGCCATGCAGGTCGGTGTTCAGGCCGTCCGCCGAGACCGTGGCGCCGGCCAGCGCGGCAGCCGACCAGTTCGACGCCAATTTGGCTTCCAGGCCCTTGGCACGGAACACGCAGGCACCGGCACCGGTCACCGCGACCCGAACGCCTTGCGAGCCGCGGCTGACGAACACGCCGACGATCGAAAACCGCGACGCCGGCTGCTTGAACTTCTGCCAGCCCGCTTTCTCGGGCACCGGGAAGCTCACCGCGGTGATCACCTCGCCCTCGGCCAGCGCGGTTTCGTACAGGCCGGTGAAGAAGTCGTCGGCGGCGATGCTGCGACGGTCGGTGTGGACGGTCGCGCCCAGGCCCAGCACTGCCGCGGTGTAACAGGCTGCCGGGTCATTGTTGGCCAGGCTGCCACCGATCGTGCCGCGGTTGCGCACCTGTCGGTCGCCGATCTTGCCAGCCAGGTCGGCCAACGCGGGGATCGCAGCGGCCAGTCCGGCGTGCGCGGCCACTGCGGCATGGGTGCACATCGCGCCGACCTTGACCACCGCGCCTGACACGGTGATGTCGCGCAGGCCGGCGACACCGGCCAGGTCGACCAGCGAATCCGGCGCGGCCAGGCCGAGCTTCATAGCCGCGAGCAGCGACTGGCCGCCGGCAATCAGCTTGGCGCCATCGGCGCCGGCAGCGCGCGCGACGTCAGCCAGCGAGGCGGGGTTGGCATAAGCAAAAGCTTGCATGGATGAGTTCTCCAAGAATTGGGGTTCAGCGGATGGCGGCGGAGTTTCGCAGCGAATTCGCCGCCTTCCACACAGTGTAGGGCGTTGCGGGCATCGGCACATCCTTGACGCCCAGCGCGTGGCAAATCGCGTTGATCACCGCCGGGGGCGAGCCTATCGCGCCGGCCTCGCCGCAGCCTTTGACCCCGAGCGGGTTGTGGGTACAAGGCGTGCATGACTCTGGTCCAGCGGTCTCGACCGTGAAGCTGGGCAGGTCGTCGGCGCGCGGCATCGCATAGTCCATGTAGCTGCCGGTCAGCAACTGGCCGGTCTCGGTGTCGTAAATACCGTGCTCGAGCAGCGCCTGGCCTATGCCTTGGGCCAGCCCACCGTGGACTTGCCCCTCGACGATCATCGGGTTGACGATGTTGCCGAAGTCGTCGACCGCGGTCATCCGGTCGATCCGGGTGTGGCCGGTGGCCGGGTCGATCTCGACCTCGCAGATGTAAGTGCCCGCCGGGTAGGTGAAGTTGCTCGGGTCGTAGAAAGCGTTCTCGTTCAGGCCAGGCTCGAGCTTGTCGTGCGGAAAGTTGTGCGGCACATAGGCCGTCAGCGAAACCGCGGCGAACGGCACTTTCTTGTCGGTGCCGGCGACCTTGAACTCGCCGCCCTCGAACACGATGTCGGTGTCAGCGGCTTCGAGCATATGGGCCGCGATCTTCTTGCCCTTGGCGATGATCTTGTCGACCGCCTTGACGATGGCCGTGCCGCCGACCGCGAGCGAGCGGCTGCCGTAAGTGCCCATGCCGAACAAGACCTTGGACGTGTCGCCGTGCTCGATCACGATGTCGTCGAGCGGGATGCCCAGCTTGTCGGCCACCACTTGCGCGAACGTGGTTTCGTGACCCTGGCCATGGCTGTGGCTGCCAGTGAACACCGTCACCTTGCCAGTCGGGTGCACCCGCACCTCGCCGGCCTCGAACAGCCCGGCGCGTGCGCCCAGCGCGCCGGCCACCGACGACGGCGCGATGCCGCAGGCCTCGATATAGGCCGAATAGCCCAGCCCGCGCTTCAAGCCTTGGGCTTCGGATGCCGCACGGCGTGCTGCAAAACCCGCCACATCGGCGAGTTCGATCGCGCGGCCCATCGTCGCCTCGTAGTCGCCGGTGTCATAGGTCAGGCCGACCGGCGTGGCGTAGGGGAATTCGGTGATGAAGTTGCGACGACGGATCTCGGCCGGGTCCAAGCCCATCTCGTGCGCCGCGGTCTCGACGATGCGCTCGAGCAGGTAAGTCGCCTCGGGCCGGCCGGCGCCGCGGTAGGCATCGACCGGCGCGGTGTTGGTGAACACCGCCGAGATCTCGCAGTAGATCTTGGGCGTCTTGTACTGCCCGGCCAGCAAGGTGGCGTGCAGGATGGTCGGGATGCAGGTCGAGAAGGTCGACAGGTAAGCGCCCAGGTTGGCGGTGGTGTCGGCGCGCAAGGCCAGGAAGCGGCCACCGGCATCGAGCGCCAACTTGGCCGTCGTGACATGGTCGCGGCCGTGCGCATCGCTCAAGAAAGCCTCGCTGCGGTCGCAGGTCCACTTGATCGGGCGCTTGATGCTCTTGCTGGCGAACACCAGCGCGGTCTCCTCGCCGTAGAGGTAGATCTTGGAGCCGAAGCCGCCGCCCACGTCGGGCGCGACCACCCGCATCTTGTGCTCGGGAATGCCGAGCACGAAGGCGCACATCAGCAGCCGCTCGACGTGCGGGTTCTGGTTGCTGACATAGAGCGTGTAGTTGTCGGCATGCGGGTCATAGAACGCATTGGCGCCACGCGTCTCCATCGCATTCGGAATCAGCCGGTTGTTGCGAAAGTGCAGCGTCGTGACATGGGCCGCGCCGGCGATCGCCGCATCGGTGCCAGCCTCGTCGCCTATGCCCCAGCGGTAGCACTCGTTGCTGGGGGCTTCGTCGTGCACGGACAGCCCAGGCTTGGAGAAGTTCAGCGCGGTCGCGGTGTCGACCACCGGTGGCAGTTCGTCGTAATCGACCTCGATCATCTCGGCAGCCACGCGGGCCTGCTCCAGCGTCTCGGCCACGACCAGCGCAACCCGGTCGCCGACGCAGCGAACCTTGCCGTCCGCCAGCACCGGATGCTTGGGCTCCTTCATCGGCGTGCCGTCGAGGTTGTTGATCAGCCAGCCACATGGCAGGCCACCGACCGCTTTGAAATGCTCGCCGGTGAAGATGCCCAGCACGCCTGGCGCCTTGGCGGCAGCGGCGGTGTCTAGCCTGCTGATGCGGGCGTGGGCATAGGGCGAGCGCAGAAAATAGGCGTAGGTCTGCTGCGGCAGCGTGATGTCGTCGGTGTACTGGCCTTTGCCGGTCAGGAAGCGCGAATCCTCGCGGCGCTCGACCGACTGGCCTATGAATCCCTGGCGTGCGTTCATGGTGCGGGCTCCGGTTCAGGCCGCCATGCCGGCAGCACCGAGCTGCACGGCCTTGACGATGTTGTGGTAGCCGGTACAGCGGCAGATGTTGCCTTCCAGCGCTTCGCGAACCTGGTGTTCACTCATTTGCCCAGGTCGACAGCCGTGGTGTGTCACCAGATCGACCGCACTCATCACCATGCCCGGGGTGCAGAAGCCGCACTGCAGGCCGTGGCAGGTCTTGAACGCCGCTTGCATCGGGTGCAGCGTGCCGTCGGCCGCCGCCAGGCCTTCGATCGTCGTGATCGCAGCGCCTTGGGCTTGCACCGCCAGCAGGCTGCAGCTCTTGGTGGCGCGGCCGTCGATGTGCACGGTGCAGGCGCCGCACTGCCCGGTGTCGCAA
>CALQBT020000240.1 GCA_943328885.2 Bordetella parapertussis
AGCGCGGCGCGGCCATCATCGCGGCCCGTGGCGTCTCGTCGGCCGCGTCGGCCGCCAATGCCGCGATCGACCACATGCGCGACTGGGCGCTCGGCACGAATGGCGGCTGGGTCACGATGGGCATCGCCAGCAACGGCGACTACGGCATCCCCAAGGACGTGATGTTCGGCTATCCCGTCACCTGCGAAGGCGGCGAATACAAGCTGGTCGAGGGTTTGACCATCGACGCGTTCTCGCAGTCGTGCATCGACAAGACCCTGGCCGAATTGCTGGGCGAGCAAGATGGGGTCAAACACCTGCTGTGACGGGGACGTCGGCCCGCTCGGGGCCTGCTGCCAAGGGCTGTTCGGCACAATGCTGACAGCCCTTTTTCGATCCTGAAATGCCATGACATCCTCCACCCTGCCCTGCGACGCCTTGTTCGAAGCAGACGACGTCGCACCCGACCTGCCGGTGTGCGACCACTACTGTGGCGTCGAGGACCGCATGCGCAAGAGCCTGGCGCTGCAGGCCGAGCTCGGTCCGGTGTTCGACATCACACTCGACTGCGAGGACGGCGCGCCCATAGGCGCCGAGGCCGAGCACGCCCAACTCTGCGCCGAACTGGCGCTCTCGGCCGAGAACCGCTTTGGCCGCGTCGGCGCGCGGGTCCATCCGGTCGACCACCCGGCTTTTGCCGCCGACGTGGAGACCTTGGTCGGGCGCGCCGGTGACCGGCTGGCCTACCTGATGGTGCCCAAGCCGCGCCACTTGGCCGACCTGCAGCAAGCGATCGCGCACATCGAGCATGTGTCGCAAGTCCATGGCAAAGGCAAGGACTTGCCGGTGCATGCGCTGGTAGAAACCCACGGCGCGCTGCGCGACGTCCATGCCATCGCTGCGCTGCCGCGCATCCAGAGCCTGTCGTTCGGGCTGATGGATTTCGTCTCAGCGCACCGGGGTGCGATCCCGCAGACAGCGATGGGCGCCAAGGGCCAGTTCGAGCATCCGCTGGTGGTTCGCGCCAAGCTCGAGATCGCCGCAGCCTGCCATGGCGCGGCCAAAGTGCCCTCGCACTGCGTGGTCACCGAGTTCAGGGACGCCAAAGCCATCGCCGCAGCGGCGACCCGCGCCGCACGCGAGTTTGGCTACACGCGGATGTGGAGCATCCACCCGGCGCAGATCCGGCCCATCGTCGAGGCCTTCGCGCCCAGCGTGGCTGAGCTCGACGAGGCGATAGAGATCATCGCCGCAGCGCAGGCCGCGCATTGGGCACCGATCCGTCACCACCAGCAAGGGCAGGACCAACTGCACGACCGCGCCAGCTACCGCTACTTCTGGCAGGTGATCACCCGCGCACGCCGCACCGGCCAGCCGCTGCCAGCCGAAGTGGCGCTGGCCTTCTTCGGACCGGCCGCCTGACTGACGCCCCAGGAGCTTGCCCGCCTGCATGCGGGCAGATCGATCGCCAGGCGTAGAACAGTCCGCAGGGACTGTTCTACGTCCGGGCTCACCTCTCAGCGATGTAGTGCTGCATCACGACGGGCTCGCCGGGCAGCACCAACGCGTGCACCCGCGCCTCGATCGCCTGGTCGGCCACCGTGCCGCGGGCGCGTTGGTGCAGATAGTCGGCCCAGCGGGTGATCAGAAAGCGCTCGACATAGCGCGTCGGGTCGTCGAGGTCGCGGTAGATCCGCCACAGGCTGGCACCGTCGCGCTGGCGCGGGCCTTTGAGCTGCGCCACCTCGGCGAGAAAAACCTCGGCATCCTCGGGCCGGATGCGGTAGCTGACCTCCACCGAGACCGGACCGGCTTCGGGGTCGGGCTGGTCGGCCACCAGCAAGTCCTCAAAAGGCGCTTGCGTGACCTCTTGCATCTCGCCCATGCGCAGCGGGAAACGCTGCGCCAGCAGCAAGTTGGCCAGCATCAGAGCAGCAGCGGCGCACAGCGCGACCTCCAGCCCCACCAGGCCTGCGACCGCGCCCCAGAACGCCGACCCGAGCGCAAAAGGCCCCAGCGCACTGAGCACGTGCATCGCGGTCGCGCGCGAACGCACCCAAGGCGGCGCGCTGGTCTGGGTGGCGGTGTTGAAGGTGCTCATCGCGCTCATCCAGGTCGCGCCGCCGCACACCAGCGCGAGGTAGACCGGCAGCGCCCAGCGCGACAGCGCGGCCACCACCATCACCAACGCAAACAAGCCGCAGCACCAGGCCACCAGCCGCTCCAGCCCGAGGCGCTGACGCAAACGGCCCAACACCAGGCCCGCACCCACCGCCCCGGTGCCCAGGCAGCCCATCAGCAGGCCAAAGCCCTCGGCACCCAGTCCCAAGCGCTGCTGGCCGATCACTGGCAGCAGCGCCCACAGCGCCGACCCCGCGCCGCTGTAGGCCGCCGTACGCAGCAGCTGCGCCAGAATCATCTGCGAGTGCCAGGCATAACGCAGTCCGGACAAGGTGCCGCCCCACAAGCGCTCGGGCGGCAACCGGCTGGGTGAATGCGGCTTGGGTGGCAGGCGCTGGATCACTGCAGCCATCGCCAAGGTGCCGCCCACCGCCAGCAAGAACACCGCGCCGCCGCCGATCTGGCGGCCGCCCCAGGCCATCGCCAGGCCGCTGATCTGGCCATAGAGCAGGCCCGCGAACGCCGGGCCGATCGCCCGCGCGCCGTTGTAGGCAATGCTCATCGCGATGATGGCCTGCGGCAGATCCTCGCGCGGCAAGATCTCGCCGACCGCCGAATTCCAGGCTGGCGACATCATCGCGGTGCAGCAGCCTGCGATCAGCGTGAACAGCAACAGCGTGGCGGGCCCGGCCCAGCCCAGCACCAGCAGCAAGGCCAGCAGCAACACCACCGCAGCCTGCACCAGCAAGGCCGTGAGGATCAGACGACGGCGGTCGGTGGTGTCGGCCAGCACGCCAGCCGGCAAAGCCAGCACAAACATCGGCAGGAACACCGCGGTCTGCACCAGCGCGGCCAAAAACGACGAACCGGTGAGCTCGACCATCAGCCAGGCGGAGGCCATCGCCTGCATCGCGTTGGCCATGAAATAGATCGCGCTGCCAAGCCACAGCGTCCGAAAATTCCGGTGGCGCAGGGTGATCCAGATCGACGGGTGGGCCGGGCCGGTGTGGGCGGTCATGTCGCCGTATTGTCGGGCAGGCGCGACACGCCGGCAGACGGCGTCAGCCGCCCTGCAAGCATCAAGCGCTGCGCGCCGTGCTCAGCCTGCTGGCTTGCCCGGCGCAGCGCCGGTCAGGCGTCGGTAGGTCTCATAGCCAGGTTGGTCGACCGCCAGCTTGGCCAGGGTGCTGGCCCACAGGTGATCGCTCAGACCTGGGCTGTCCGGCGCGATCTCGCCACCGGCGATGCCGTCTGCCAGGCGCTGGTTGAGCCCCGGCAGGTCACCGTCCTGACCCAGCAAGGCCTGCAGGCTTGCCAACTCGCGGGCTGCTGCGGCAGGCGCGAGCAGGAGCTGGCGCCGCGCAATGTCGAGCATGTTGGCAGCGACCCGGGCCTGGTAGGCCAGCGCGGCCTCGCCGGCCTGGCCCAGCGCCGGTCCGGCTTGGTCACGCAGGAATCTGGCAACAGCCAGGATCAGGTCTTCGGGATGGGGCGAGTCCTGCACTAGATCTCCCGCGGGGCAAGCAGTTCGAGCAAATCGATCTCGGTCTCCGAGGCTCGGCGGCCGATCGCTGTCTTCTCCATCGCTGCGCCGCTCAGTCCGGCCAGCCCCATGCCTTCACACATCACGCCCCAGCGCAGCGTTCCCAACACCTGCCACCAGGTCACGCGCGCCGGGTCGACCTGACCGCCGGCTGCGCGGTAACCGGCAAAAAGCTCGTCGCGCAGACCGAATCCACCGACAGGCCGCTGCGATTGGCCGTAGCGCCAGGGGTTGGCGCACAGCCAGCCCAAGTCAGCCATCGGGTCGCCGAGGTAGGCCAGCTCCCAGTCGAGCACGCCACACAAGCGGCCACCGCCCTCCTCGAGATCGATCATCAGGTTGCCGTTGCGGAAATCGCCATGCACCAGCGCCGGCGACACATCGGCAGGCGCCCGGTCCTGCAGCCAGCGCAGCGCCAGCTGAAACACAGGCCGCGCGCTGTGGTGGCCGGCATGCCAGTTGCGCAGATGCTCGACCTCGGCGCCTGGCTGGGTGCTGCGTAAACGGGGCAGCCCGGTCAGCGCCAACCCATGGATGCCGGCCAGCGCCTGGCCGCACTGGAAGGCCAGCGCCGGCCGGTAGGCGCTGGCGATGCGCCGGCCCAGGGTCTCACCGGCCAGGCGCTGCATGATGAAACCCTCGCCCAGGCCGTGCTCGGGTTGCAGCAGCGCGATGACGTCGGGCACCGGCACCCCGGCCGCGCCGGCTTTGACGATCAACGCGGCTTCTGCCGCCAGTCCTGGCCCACCGCTGCCGCTGAGGTGGGCGCCTGGCGGCGCCCGACGCAGGATCAATCGCTGCACAGCGGCAGAAGAACCCGTCACCCGCTCAAAAGCCCAGAGCTCCTGGCTCGCGCCGCCTGACAGCCGCTGCAAGCCCTGAACCCGAGATGCCGGCTGCGGATCCAGGCGCTGCAGCAAATCGGCCAGCGCCGATTGCATCGCACCCACCTGGTCAACGCGTTGAACCACAGTCATCTACCGACCAGCCGTCAGAGCCGCTCGACGATCGTGACGTTGGCCAAACCACCGCCTTCGCACATGGTCTGCAGGCCGTAGCGGCCGCCGCGCGCCATCAAGCCATGCAGCAGCGTGGTCATCAGCTTGGCGCCGCTGCCGCCCAGCGGGTGGCCGAGCGCGATCGCGCCGCCATTGACATTGAGCCGGGCCGGATCGGCGCCGGTGACCTTCAACCAAGCCACGGGGATCGACGCAAAAGCCTCGTTGACCTCGAACAAATCGATGTCGTGGAT
>CALQBT020000241.1 GCA_943328885.2 Bordetella parapertussis
CGAGGGTCACGCTCAAGGATGCGTCTTTTGGCGCGCTGGTCGCTGCCTTCCCCAACACCGGTTTCATGGGCATTCCGCTGCTCGCCGCGCTGCTGGGGCCTGCGGCGGCCGGACCAGCGATGTGCAGCATCCTGGCCGACCTCTTCGTCATCAGTTCCCTGTGCATCGCGCTGTCGCAGCTGCGCGCACCGCAGGGCGGGCAGGAGCACGGTGCGCGACGCGCCGCGCTGCGCGCGCTGCGAGGCACGGTGGCCAACCCGCTGCCCTGGGCAATCGCGCTGGGCGCGGCGCTGTCGGCAGCCGGGCTTCGGCTGAGCGGTCCGGTCGAGACCCTCGTGCAGATGCTGGCCGACTCTGCCAGCCCGGTGGCGCTGTTTTCGATCGGCGCCGTGCTCTGGCGGGCAAGTCTCAATACCCAGCAGCGCACGCGCGTCGCAGACTACCTGCCGGTGGCGCTGATCAAGCTGCTGCTGCACCCCTTGCTGGTATTGGTCGTCGGTTCTGCGGCACGCCAGTTGGGCGCGCCGCTGTCGGCTTTCCAGCTGATGGTGCTGACCATGGTGGCCGCCTTGCCCAGCGCCAGCAATGCCTCACTGCTGGCCGAGCGCTTCGGTGCCGACTCGGGTCGGGTGGCACGGATCATCATGAGCAGCACGGTGCTGGCCTTCGGCAGCTTTTCGGCGCTGGCCTGGTGCTTCGGCGTGAAGCCTGGCGGCTGAGCACTGCCGCGGGCTGCGCGCTCAGATCGCCAGCGGATCGACGTCGATCGCCCAGCGCGTCAAGCCTTTGTGCTGCTGGCGCAACCCGTGCAGTGCCGGCGTCCAATCGGCCAGCAAGCGCTGCAGCTGCGGCCGCGAGCCCGATTCCAGCAGCATCTGCAGACGTTCGATGCCGGCCAGCTTGCTCACCGCCGGCGGCACAGGCGGATAGATCGTCACCCCGGCCGCACCTGGCAGCGCCAGCGCGAGTTCGGCCGCCGCGCGCAGCCAAGCCAGTGCCAGCGCCGGATCGCGCGCCTCGGCCCGCAGCAAGGCGAGGTGGCTGAACGGCGGCAAGCCGGCGGCGCGGCGCTCGGCGAGCTGGCTGTGGGCGAAGTCTGCGAAGTCGTGTTTCTTCAGCGCGGCATAGAGCGCATGGCGTGGATGCCAGGTCTGAACCCACATCTCGCTGCGCTCGGCCGCCTCGGCCTCACGCCCGGCGCGACCGCCCGCCTGCATCAACAGCGCAAACAGCCGCTCGGGCGCGCGGAAGTCGCTGGCGAACAAGGCCGTGTCGGGATTGACCGCGACCACCAGCGTGATGCGACGAAAATCGTGGCCTTTGGTCACCATCTGGGTGCCCACCAGCACGTCGACCTCACCAGCATGCACCGCCGCCAAGCGGCTCTCGAGTTCACCCTTGCCACGCGCGGTGTCGGCATCGAGTCTGGCGATGCGCGCGCCGGGCAGCAGTTCAGCGAGCAACTCCTCGAGTTTTTCGGTGCCGCGGCCCAGGGGTGCGATGTCCAGGTTGCCGCAGTCCGGGCAGCCGCGCGGCACCCGCTCGGTCAAGCCACAGTGGTGGCAACGCAGCGTGCGCTCGCCCTTGTGGAACACGCGCCAGGCGCTGCAATGCGGGCAACCGCTTTTCCAGCCGCAGTCAGCGCAGTGCAGCACCGGCGCATAACCGCGGCGGTTGAGGAAGACCAGGCTTTGCTCGCCGCGCCCCAGGCGCTCGCGCAGCGAGTCGACCACCATCGGCGCGAGCACCGGGGTTTGGCCGTTGACGCGCGGCAGCACGCCCATGTCAAACAAGCGCACCCGCGGCAGCGCGCCGCCCCCCACCCGCTCGGCCAGCGTCAGGCACTGGTAGCGCTGCTGTGGCCCGACCTCGGCGCGCTGCCAGGTCTCGAGCGAGGGCGTGGCCGACCCCAGGATCACCGGCACCTGCTCGAGGTGGCCACGGTAGATGGCCAGGTCTCGCGCCGAGTAACGCGCTCCCTCCTGCTGCTTGTAGGAAGGATCGTGCTCCTCGTCGACGACGATCAGCCCGAGTCTGGGCAGCGGCGCGAACACCGACAAGCGGGTGCCCAGCACAATGTCGGCCTGGCCCAGCAAGGCCATCAGCCAATGCTGCAGGCGCTGCGCCGGCGTCAGCCCGCTGTGCATGGCCACCAGCCGATGGTTCGGAAAACGCGCCGCAAAGCGCCTCTCGAGTTGAGGCGTGAGGTTGATCTCGGGCACCAGCACCAGCGCTTGGCGGCCAGCGGCCAAAACCTGCTCGGCGGCATGCAGGTAGACCTCGGTCTTGCCACTGCCGGTCACGCCGTGCAGCAGCATCGGCCTGGGCGCGCGCTGCGACAGCGCGGCCTCGAACGCAGCCAGCGCGGCCCGTTGCTCGGGCGCCAAGTCCGGACGCTGCGGCGGCGCAACGGCTTGAACCGCGACCGCCAGCTTCTTCACCAGCCGGGCCAGCCGACGGCTCAGAGCGGGCGCGTCGAGCTTGCGCAACTCGGGTGGCAACACCGACAAAGCCAGTTCGCCGACACCGCGCTGGTAGTAGCCGGCGGCAAAATCCACCAGCGCCAGCCAGGCCGGTGCCAGCGGCGGCAGCGCCGACAGGATCTGACCCACCGGCCGCAGCGCATAGCCTGCCCCCAGAGACTGGCCTTGCGCCTCACCCGGCTGCGCCGCGACGCGATGCCAGACGATGCCGAGCAGCTCGCGCTTGCCCAAGGGCACGCGAAGCAGCGTGCCGGGCGCGAGCAACTGCTCGCCCAGGTAGTCGAGCGCGCCACCCAGGCCACTGTGCGCAGGCGCGTCCACCGCCACCCTCAGCAACACCGAGCCCTGGCCCGGGTTCGTGGCCGAGGGCATCGCTTTAGCCTGCATTTCTTGTCTTCACCTCAGGAAGTCGCCTTAAGCCAATGATTGGAAAGAAGATTTTGGTCTATCCCCGGATTCTGTGGATAACTTTGTGGAAAAGCTGCCGGCAGCCGCGCTAAGTGCTTGATGCGACGGCTTTCCACAGCGATTGCCCGATTCTGAAGCAACCGAATAAATATGTTCAATATCAATAGCTTAGAAAATTTCCCGGGTGTTAATCCCGGATCTGGCGCAGCGCCGTGCGGCGACATGCTAGGCGATAAAATTTTGGGGATAAATCCAGGCCGCGCCCCCTGATATACGGGGTTGGGGCAGGCTTCACAACACCTATTCACCCGCTTGGTCGCGGTCAGCACACTCGCCGGTCGTGAAAAACCACGCACCCACTCACCGAGCGCCTGATAGAAGCCCAAAAAAATCAAAACCACTCAAATCTGTCATTGAAAAAGCTTTTAAAAGCTATCCACCTTTTGTGTGGATAACTTTGTGGAAAACCTGCTGCTGACCGCGCTAAGTGCTTGATTCTGGCCGACGCCGCTGCGATTGCTCGTTCGTGCAGCAGCGGCAAACCTGGTCTGCCGATGAAGGCTGCAGGTCGGCCCGGCAGACAGCAGGATCAGCGCCAAAGCTGCGCGCAACCAACGGCCCACGCTGGGCACGCGCTCAAGCGCGAAACGCTGCCGCCAGCCCTGGGACTCGGATGATCGCCTTCGGCGGCCTGCCAGGCGATCAGATCTCGACCTTGGCCCCCAACTCGACGATCCGGTTGCTCGGCAGGTTGAGGAAGTCAGCCGCCGCAGCAGCATTGCGGTGCATGCTGGCAAACAGCTTCTCGCGCCAGATCGACATACCGTCGCCAAAGGTCGGGATCACGATGTCGCGGCTCAGGAAATAGCTGGTGTCCATGTCGGGCAGTGGGATGCCACGGCCGGCCAGCAGTTTGAGCGCTTCAGGCACGTCGGGGTCGTTCTTGAAACCGAAATGCAGCACGACCTGCCAGCAATCGTGGCCCAGCGCCTCCATCTCGATGCGCTTGTCGAAACCGATCCACGGCACCTCGTGGTGGCGCACCGTGATGAACACGTTGTGTTCGTGCAACACCTTGTTGTGCTTGAGGTTGTGCATCAAGGCATTGGGCGTCAAACCGGTGTCGGGCGACAGAAACACCGCCGTGCCTTCGACCCGCGTCGGCGGGTGCAGGAACACCGCTTCGAGAAAGCTCTCGAGATCGATCGCCTCGTCGCGCAAGCGCTCGCCCATCAGCTTGCGCCCCTGGACCCAGGTCAGCATCAAGGTGAACATGCCGATGCCAATGACGATCGGGAACCAGCCGCCGGCCAAGAGCTTGAGCATGTTCGACGCAAAGAAGGTGATGTCGATCACGAAGAAAAAGCCAGTGGCCAACAGGCAGGGCAGCAGCGGGTACTTCCAGCCAAAGCGGATCACGAAGAAGGTCATCACCGTGGTGATGGTCATGTCAAGCGTCACCGCGATGCCATAGGCCGATGCCAGATTGGACGAGGTCTTGAACAGCGCGACCGCCAACACGATGAAAGCGAACAAGCCCCAATTGACGAAAGGCACGTAGATCTGGCCGGTCTCGCGAATCGATGTGTGGCGCACCACCATGCGCGGCAGGATGCCGAGCTGGATCGCCTGCTTGGTGACCGAAAACGCGGCCGTGATCAAGGCTTGCGAGGCGACCACCGTCGCCGCGGTGGCCAGGATCACCAGCGGCAACTGGGCCCAGCCCGGCGCCATCTTGAAGAACGGGTTGTCGATCGCGTCGGGCTTGCCCAGCAGCATCGCGCCCTGGCCGAAATAGTTGACCACCAGCGCCGGCATCACGAAGCCGAACCAGGCGATGCGGATCGGTTTCTTGCCGAAGTGGCCCATGTCGGCGTAGAGCGCCTCACCACCTGTCACACACAGCACCACCGCGCCCAGCCCGATGAAAGCCACCAACGGGTTGTGGACAAAGAACGCGACCGCATAAGCCGGGTTCATCGCCACC
>CALQBT020000242.1 GCA_943328885.2 Bordetella parapertussis
AGGCCCCTGCAGGGGCCTGTTTTCATCGTGCGCCCTACAAGAGGCTGCGGGTCGGGTCGATGTCGCCGCTGCCGCTCCTTAGAATGGCAGTTCGATGCGAATGATCCTCTGGGCCCTGCGCGGCCTCATCTTCTTCACCTTGTTCGCCTTTGCGCTCAACAACGACCAGCCCGCGGTGGTGCACTGGTTCTTCGGCGCGCAGTGGAAGGCGCCGATGGTGATCGTGGTACTGGTGGCATTTGCCGGCGGTGCGTCCTTTGGCGTGCTGGCCATGGTGCCCAGCTGGTGGCGCCACAGACGCGTCGCCAGGCGCCATGCACCGCGACCCGCAGAGCCCCAGCGCAAAGACAGCGCCCAAGCAGTGGCTGCCGAGTCAAACCCAGAGCACCCGCCCCGGGAGGGCTTGTGATCGACGCTCACGCCAGCAGGAGACCTGGTGGAACTTGACGGCCCCTGGCTGTTGATCGGCTTGCTGGTCGCATTGCCCGCCACATTCTTGCTGGGCTGGTTGGCATCGGGTATCGACCGGCGGCAATGGCGGCGCGCCGACCGGCAGGCGCCAAATGCCTATTTCAAGGGCTTGAACCTGCTGCTCAACGAGCAGACCGACAAGGCCATCGACGCCTTGATCGAGGCGGTGCAGCACGACCCCAACTCCAGCGAGCTGCACTTTGCGCTGGGCAACCTGTTTCGCCGACGAGGCGAATTCGAACGCGCCGTGCGAGTGCACCAGCACCTTCTGCAACGCGCCGACCTGAGCAACGCAGACCGCGAGCGGGCGCAACACGCGCTGGCCCGGGATTTCATGAAGGCCGGCCTGTTCGACCGCGCTGAGGCAGCTTTTCGGGCGCTGGACGGCACGCCTTTTGAGACCGAGGCGCGCCTGGACCTGCTGTCGCTGGCCGAGCGCTCGCGCGACTGGGGCGCGGCGGTCGAGCTGGCCTTGCTGCTGGAGAAATCCGGCACCGCGTCATTTGCCACCCGCATCGCCCACTACCGCTGTGAGCAGGCGCTGGAAGCCGAGCAGCGCGGCAGACCCGACGAAGCCAGCGCCTTGCTGGATCAGGCCCAGACCGCCGCGCCGCAGGCCGCACGCCCGCTGGTTCAGCGCGCCCAGCACCTGGCCCTCCAGGGCGACGCCATGGCAGCGATGGCGGTCTGGACCGAACTGGGCCAACACAATCCTGGGGCCTTTGTCAGGCTGGCCGGTGAGTACGCGGACTGTGCGCTAGCCACTGGCCAGGTCGATGTGGCGCAGCAGGCGCTGGCCACACGGTTTGCGCTGCAGCCCGGCATCGACTTGTGGCGCGCGCTGGCCAAGCTCGACAGCAGCGGCACCATGCCGCGCCTGATGGACTTGCTGCGCGAGCAACCCAGCCTATCGGCTGCCATCGAGCTGCTAGACACGCCGCGCCAGACTTGGCCCGAATCGGCACGCCAGAGCGCACGCGATTCGCTGGCCCTCGCCGCAAGACCGCTGCAGCGCTACCGCTGCGCGGCCTGCGGCTTCGAAGCCCAGCGCCATTTCTGGCAATGCCCGGGCTGTCTGGGCTGGGACAGCTTTCCCCAACAACGCATCGAAGAACTCTGAGGCTTGGCCGGGCGCGGTGGCTCGCCACCAGGACTTCGGGCGGCGATCAGCGCAAGGGCACGCCGGTCTTTTCCTGCAGTTCCTCACGCGTCACACCAGGCGCCATCTCGACCACCTTCAGCCCGGTCGATGTGACGTCGAGCACCGCCAGATCGGTGATGATGCGGTCAACCACGGCCACGCCGGTCAGCGGCAGCGTGCAAGCGGGCAGTATCTTGAGGTCGAAGCCGCCGTCCTTGCGGCGTGCCACATGCTCCATCAGCACGACCACGCTCTTGACGCCGGCCACCAGGTCCATTGCGCCACCCATGCCCTTGACCATCTTGCCGGGGATCATCCAGTTGGCCAGGTCGCCCCGCTCGCTGACCTGCATCGCACCCAGGATCGAGAGGTTGATCTTGCCGCCGCGGATCATCGCGAAACTGTCGTGGCTGCCGAAGATGCTCGACCCGGGAACCGTGGTCACGGTCTGTTTGCCGGCGTTGATCAGGTCGGGGTCGACCTCGTCCTCGGTAGGGAACGGGCCGATGCCCAGCATGCCGTTCTCGCTCTGCAGCCAGACCTCGATCTCGGGGTTGACGAAATTGGCCACCAGCGTGGGCAGGCCGATGCCGAGGTTGACGTAGAAACCGTCTTGCAGTTCCTTGGCAGCGACGGCGGCCATTTGGTCGTGGGTCCAGGCCATGTCAGGCTCCCGCTTTCAAAGACGATGTTTCGGTGACCGTGCGCTTCTCGATGCGCTTCTCGGGGTGGGCATTCAACACCAGACGCTTGACGTAAATGCCTGGCAAGTGCACCGCATCGGGGTCCAAGCTGCCGTTCTCGACAATCTCCTCGACTTCGACCACGCTGATCTTGCCGGCCATGATCACCGCCGGATTGAAGTTGCGCGCGGTGCGGCGGAAGATCAGGTTGCCGCTGCGATCGGCCTTCCAGGCCTTGCCCAGCGCCACGTCAGGCAACAGTGCGCGTTCCATCACATACTGATGGCCGTCGAACTCGCGGATTTCCTTGCCTTCGGCCACCAGCGTGCCCACGCCGGTGCGGGTGAAGAATGCCGGGATACCGGCACCCCCGGCGCGCAGTCGCTCGGCCAGCGTGCCCTGGGGCGTGAACTCAAGCTCGAGCTCACCGGCCAGATACTGGCGCTCGAACTCCTTGTTCTCGCCCACATAGCTCGAGATCATCTTCTTGATCTGCCGGGTCTCGAGCAACTTGCCGAGACCGAAGCCATCGACACCGGCGTTGTTGCTGATGACCATCAGGCCCTTGGCGCCTGACGCGACCAGCGCTTCAATCAAGGCCTCGGGGATACCGCACAGGCCAAAACCGCCGACGGCCAGCAACTGGTCATCGTGGACGATGTCGGCCAGCGCCGCGGCGGCGCTGGGATAGAGTTTGTTCATGGTCGCGTCTTTCGCAATGGGACGGCGCGAAGCGTACTACCTATAGGATTACGCAGGGCCTACGTAGAATCGCTTAAAGCTCGTCGCCAAGCCTACCCCAGAGCCGTCATCAGACCATGAAGCCTGTCGAAATCGATGCCACAGCACAGCGCGACATGTCGCAAACCGTCTTCGCGCCCTGGGTGATGGCGCTCGATCTGCAAGTGCTCGACGCGGCGGGCCGCCTGGCCGCCCACAGCACCACGACCTATGCGCTGCTGTGACCGAAGCACTGAAACCTCCCGATCTGGCCTTGGACTACCGCACGGCGTTCGACCTGGCGCCCATCGGTCTGGTCCTGTCGCGCCAGCGTCAGATCATCGACTGCAACCGCCAGGCGCTGGCGATGTTCGGCGCTGAACGAGCGCAACTCGTCGGCCAGAGCCTGGCCTTGCTCTACCCCAGCGCCGACGAGTTCGAACGCACTGGCGCGCGCATCGTCGCGAGCCTGGACGCCCAAGGCTGGTACGCCGACGACCGGGTGATGAAACGGCTGGACGGTGCGGCGCGCGGCGAGCTGTTTTGGTGCCATGTCTCGGGCCGCGCGCTCGATCCGCTGCAAGCCCATGCGGCGGGCATCTGGGCCTTCGAGGACTTGTCGTCCAAGCGCAAGCTCAAAGTCGAGTTCACCGCCCGCGAGCGCGAGATCGCCGCGCTGCTGATCGACGGGCTGACCAGCAAGCAGATCGGCAAGCGTCTGGGCATCAGTCCGCGCACCGTCGATGTCTACCGTGCCAGGCTGATGCGCAAGATGGGCGCAGCAACGACGCCAGACCTGGTCAACAAGCTGCTGTCAGGCTGAGGCGCTCGCCTCAAGCGCTGAACATCGCCCGGAAATGGTCGGGAATCGGCACCGATTTCTGCGCCTTGAAATCGGTCCATACGGTCGTCGCACCCCCGCTTGCGTGCACCACACCGGGCATGTCGACGCGCTCTAGCGTGGCGTAAGTCTCGACCGTGCTGCGCCCCATGGCGCCGGTGTAATGCCTTGCCAGCACATCGCCAGGGTATTCGAGCTGGCGGATGAAGCTGCAGAACGCATTGACGATCACCGGGCCGACCCCACCGGGGTCAGGCAGGCAGCCGATGTGGCGGAACCAGTCGATGCGCAAGGTCTCGAGGTAACGAAAATAGCTGGCATTGTTGACATGGCCCATCGCGTCCATGTCGCCCCAGCGGATCGGGATCACCATCTCGAACACCAGCTTCTTGTCGTCGGGCAGGTCCAATCGCATCGGTTCAGGCCTTGGGTTCAGGGTCAATGCCCAGTTCGGCAGCCATGCGCAGCACCAAGGCGCGCAGCTCGGACAACTCGGCCCCCTGGCGAGACAGTTCAAACTTCAAGGCCACCAGTTCGCCCACGCTCACCGGGTCTTCGTCCGAGCTGACGGCCAGCTCACGCGGAGCGGTCATCTGCACTTCGCCGCACAGCAGGTGTGCCCAGCGCGCTTCGCGCGCGCCAGGCGCGCGCGCCAGCTTGATCGCATGGGGCGGGAAGCGGTCTGCCAGCGCCTCGAGCACCGTCTCGACGGCAGCGATGTCGACAAAGCGGTGTAGACGCTCGCAGTTCGCGCGCAATTCGGCCGAGGTCTGCGGCCCGCGCAGCATCAACACGGTCAGCAGCGCCACCGACGGTGCTGGCACGTTGAGTCCGCGCACCGCGTTGTGCTCATAGCGGGTGACGCGGCCTCCGCTGCTCTCGAACAACAGGCTCATGCGCTTCAAGCCGTCCACCGCCGTCAGCACCTCGGCGTCGGTGGCCGACAGCACCGGGTCACGGGCCGTCTTCTGATTGCAGCCGGCCACCAGCGTGTTCAGCGACAGCGGATA
>CALQBT020000243.1 GCA_943328885.2 Bordetella parapertussis
CGCTGATGCCGTCCGGCGAATTGCCGTAGTTCGCCGTGTCGTAGCCGCCGCGCCCGTCGATGGTGTCGTTGCCAGCGCCGCCGATGAAGACCTCGATCGGCAAGCCCATCGAAGTGCGGCCCGCGCCACCGCCCTGCAACTCGTCGTCCAGCGAAGAACCACTGACCTGGTAAACCCCGGAGAAGGTGTCGTGACCGACGGTCTTGTATTGATCGGTCAATTTGTCCGATTCGACGCGTGCGTCGGCCACACCGGCCTGCAGGTCGACCCGCACCCCGACCATCGCGCCGTCGTAAGCGATCCGGGTCGAGCCGTTGCCATAAATCGTGTCATCGCCGCCCTCGCCATTGAACAGGTTAGCCCCTACCCAATAGCTGCCGACATTGAAGGTCTCGCTGGTGTAGCCGCCGTCGAAGCCGCGCGCGTCGTACACGTCGTTGAACATCGAGCCTCGAATCTCTTCGACGCCGCGCAGCGTGTCGTTGCCCTGGCTGGCCGATGTGACCGTGCCCTGGTGCAGGTTGATCTGCACGCCTTCGCTGGCATTGCGGTAGTCGGCACGGTCCCAGCCCGTTCGCCCGTCGATGAAGTCATGGCCGCCGTCGCCCCGGAAAGTCTCGAAGTCGTCGTTGACGCCGCCGCGCATCGTGTCGTTGAACTTGGTGCCAGTGATACTCCTGAGGCCCGAGAAGGTCAGCGTGCCGAGCGCGATGCTGCCGTTGAGCAGGTTGCTCAGGTTGGCGCTGCCGGTCATCAGGTCGATGTTCAGGCCCAGACCGTTGGTCGAGCCGTTGACAGCGCCGTAGTGCACGCCTGTATCGCCGTTGCCATCCACCGTGTCGCTACCGCCGCGACCCAGCAGCAAGGTGTTGTAGCTGACGCCGCGCAGCGGGTCGGTGATGTAACCCAGTTGGTTGCCGGTGGCCTTGCGCAGGTCGAACACGTCGTTGTGAGCGGTGTCGCCGATGAGACCGACATTGGTCAAACTGTCCTGGCCCGCCAGCTGTTGGGTGCCCACCGCCTGCACCGCCTGGTAGCTGACGGTCGCAGTCGCGCCGTTGAACACCAGGGTGATCGGCGACAGCGACCAGTGGTAACCGACAGTCACCCCATCAGCCCAGGGCTGCTGAACGCCATAGGCCGTGATGTCGACCACGTCGCTGCCGCCGCGCAGGTACAGGGACAGGCTGGTGCCATTGGTCGCATCCGCCGCGCTGCTGCTGGTGCGGCCGGTGATGCTGTCGCCGACACTGCTGCCTTGTAACTCCTCGATGGCGCTGTAGCGGTCGACACCGGCCTCGCCTGCGACCTCCACCGTGCCGGCACTGAGGTTCACCGTGATTGCACTGCTGCCTGCGTAGTCCAGGGTGTCATAGTCGCCGGTCGTCACAGCCCAGGGCACGCGGCGTTGCTCGCCGCCATTGATCAGGTCGCTGCCGGTCCCGCCGAAGAATCGATCGTCGCCCAGGCCACCCAGCAGCGTGTCGTCGCCTGCGCCGCCAATGAGGGTGTCATTGCCGGCACCGCCGGTGAGCCTGTCGTTGCCGTTGGTGCCGGCATAGCGGTGGGGGACAATCGTCACCGTCCTGGCCGCCACACCTGTCTTGCCGGCGGCGCCGTCGGTGAGCGTGAATTCGACCACTTTCTCGCCTGCGGCCGCTGACCAGTACTGGGTAGGGCTGCCTGTGCTGGCGTCGACCACACTGAGGTAAACCGACGAAGCGAGCAACTGCGTGATCGCCACCGTCGCCTTGTCGTTCAACCGGATCAACAGCGAGTCGCCGAGCTTGCCCTGGTGACCGGGGTCGATCGTGCCGACCACGACGGCGGTCGTCCCCTTTTGTGTGTTGCTGCCGGTGTCGCCGTTGTACTGGGCGTCGCTGTAATAGCTGACCGCGCCATTCGTTGAATTGACGCTGAACACGCCGCTGCTGCTCGAGATCCCCAGGCGCAGTTGGGCCATGTTGCCGCTGATGACCGCCACGCTCAAGCTGCCGCCGCTGAAGTTGGCGGAATCGCTGTCGGTGATCGTGATCTGGTTGCTGTTGGTGCCGGCTGGTGACACCACGTTCGGACTGGCTTCGCCGTCGAAGGCGATCGTCCTGCCCGAGGGGTTGGCAATTTCGTCGATGACGCGCGAGCCTCTGGACAGGGTGATCGCCGGGGCACCTGTCTCGGTCTGCGCCACGATCGACACGGTGCGCTCGGCTGCCACGACCTGGCCCGACGCGCTGTCGGTCAGTTCGAAGCGAGCCGTCTTGAGGCCTGCCGAAGCCTCCCAGTCCTGGGTGTACCTGCCGTCCGTGTCGAAGACCACCAGGCCGATATTTGACGCCAACTGCTGGGTGATGGCGGGTGTGGCCTGGTCGTTGAGCGTGAGCAGCAGGTAGTCGCCGTTGACGCCCTCGCGGGTGGCGTCATACTGGGCGACGACCACGCCTGCCGTACCGGCCTTGGCCGGGTCGCCGGACTTGTGCAGCACGACGCCGGCAGCGTCCTTGACATCGCTGCCGTAGTAGGTGGCGTCCTGGTAGTAAGTCACCGCGCCAGTGGCGCTGACCGAGAACACGCCGCTGAGCGTGCCCACGCCGAGCCTGAGCCCGGTGGTGGTGCCTGCTGCAGCGCTTACCGAAACCTTCAGGGTGCCGCCATTGAAGTTGGCCGAGTCGCTGTCGCTGATCGCGATCTGGACGGCATCGGTGGTCGCGGCGGCGCTGCCTGGCTCGATGTTGATGCCGGCACCGTTGAAGGCGATTCGGCGCCCGGTGTTGTTCAGGTCTTCATCGAAGACGCGGGTACTGGTCGACAGCACGAGGGTCGGGGGGCTGTTGGGCGCTTCGGTGATCTGGATGCCGACCACTTCGCTGGCTGGGTTCCTGAGCAACAGGCCTGTCAATTTCGGCGTGTCAGTGCCCTGACTCAGCGTGAAGCTGCCGTCAAGTGCCCCGGCGGCAGACTTGCCGTAGTTGATGGTGAGCGTGTCCCCGGGTTTCCAAGCTTGGGTGCTGGGGTCATACAGGGTGGCGATCAGCAAGTCGGGCACGCCGTCTTTGTCGGTGTCCTGCAACTTGCCCTGGATGCCTAGCTTTGCGGCCCCGAAGGTGGCCACATAGCCTGCAGCGGCATCGGTGATGTTGGCCGGCTTCAAGTCGAAGGTGTATTTCGGTGGGCTGACGAGGTCACTGAGGCTCGTGTCAGCAGTGTTCAAGACCAGCGAGGGGGTGCCGGTGGTGCCGGTGGCCGAGTTTGAATTAGCCATGATGACCTCAAGTTTGACGCAATGCGCGCTTCTACATCGAATCTAACATTTTCATCAAGACTTCGGTTTAAAAACGGCTTTGATCCGTCAATTCAGATCATGTCGAAGTATGTTTTTTTCAATTTCCCCAAGCTGCGCGTGGCGCATCGGCAGTCCGAGGCTTTGCCGGCGTCCGGCCTGGCCTGTGCGGCGCACGCTGCTGAAGAATCCGGCTGGCGCGCCAGCCGGTGGCCCCGGTGCAGTCCGACCCCGCGCCTGGTGACGGGCTTGGGCTCGAAGACAGGGACTCAGGCGATCAGGCGCAGCGCTGCCTATGCGAGGCCTTCAGGCGGGTGGTGAGCAGTTTCCGGGGCCTCTCGCGGCTGCGCGGCCCGTGACCGTTGGCGCCGCCAGGGACGGCCGGCTTGGGTCCGTGCCCCTGGCGGGGCCTGAGCGGGTCTACCCGCCGCAGCCCCGGGCTCAGCCGCCCGCCAGCGCCTCGTCCAGCGCCTCGACCCAGTGCTTGACCGGGGTGGCGGTGCCGCTTTGCAAGTGGCTGATACAGCCGATGTTGGCCGAGACGATCGCGTCGGGCTGCAGTTCGGCCAGGTTCACCAGCTTGCGCTTGCGCAGCTGCTTCGACAGCTCCGGCTGGAGCACGCTGTAGGTGCCGGCCGAGCCGCAGCACAGGTGGCTCTCGTTCGTCGCCACCGCGACGTCGAAACCGAGTTCGCGCAGACCGGCCTCGACGCCGCCGCGCAGCTGCTGGGCGTGCTGCAAGGTGCAAGGCGGGTGGAACGCGAGACGGGGCGCCTTCCCGCTGCGCGTTGCGAAGCCGGGCTGGAGTGCCGCAACGATGTCGGGCAGCAGTTCGCTGAGGTCGCGTGTGAGCTCGGCGATGCGGCTGGCTTTAGCCGCGTAGTCCGGGTCTGCGGCCAGCGCATGGCCGTAATCCTTGACCATCGCGCCGCAGCCCGAGGCGTTCATCACGATCGCCTCGACCGTGCCTGCACTGACCAGTGGCCACCAGGCGTCGATGTTGCGCCGCATGTCGGCCAGGCCACCGGCCTGGTCGTTCAAGTGGGTCTTGAGGGCGCCGCAGCAGCCGGCCTCTTCGGCCACCAGGGTCTGGATGCCTGCGGCGTCCAGCACCCTGGCGGTGGCGGCGTTGATGTTCGGGCTCATCGCCGGCTGCACGCAGCCCATCAGCATCAAGATCTTGCGCCGCTGCTCGCCTTGGGGCCAGAGATCGGCGCGCGGGTGGCTGGCGCCGGGTACCTTGTCCTTGAGCGCGGCGGGCAACAGCGGCCGCGCCAGCTTGCCCAAGGCCATCGCCGGCTTGAACAGCGGCGAGGTCAGGCCTTGCTTGAGCAGCCAGCGCAGCGCGCGCTCGGGCGCTGGGCGCTCGACCTGGGCGTCGACGATGCGCCGGCCGATCTCCACCAGCGCGCCATACTGAACACCGCTGGGGCAGGTGGTTTCGCAGTTGCGGCAGGTCAGGCAGCGGTCGAGGTGCAGCTGGGTGGCGCGGCTGGGCGGCGCGCCTTCGAGCGCCTGCTTCATCAGGTAGATGCGGCCGCGCGGGCCGTC
>CALQBT020000244.1 GCA_943328885.2 Bordetella parapertussis
CTGGCTGAACGAAAAGCTGCGCGTGTATCTCGAAGCGGCGGGCTTCGACATCGTGGCGATGAAAGGGCTCGCCACGCAGCAGCACGGCAGCGTCACGACAGAGACGGTAAAAGCGCTGGCGCTTGAGGTACTGCGCCCGGAAACCGAAGCCCTGTTCATCAGCTGCTCTAATTTGCGAACGCTGGACATCATCGATGCCTTGGAGCGCGAGTCGGGCAAACCCGTCGTCACCAGCAACCAAGCAGCGATGTGGGGCACCTTGCGCAAGATCGGCGACAAACGCGCGGTGCCCGGGGCCGGTCGACTGTTTCGCGACGCATAACATCAACTGAGCCAAGCAGGAACAGCATGAACAAACCAGAACCCACGTGCGCAGCGCACGACCCAAGCCCGACGCGGCCTTTGGTGGCCGTACCGCCACTTGCCTGCGACGTTCATGCCCATGTGTGCGGGCCGAACGATCGCTATCCGCTCATCGCGGCGCGGCGGTACACGCCACCGGAGGCCTCGCCGGACGATTTCCGGCATATGCTCGACGCGCTAGGCGTCACGCGCGGCGTGCTGGTGCAACCCAGCGTCTACGGCACCGACAATCGCGCGATGCTCGACGGGTTGGCGCGCGACCCGAAGCGGCTTCGCGGCGTTGCGGTGGTGCCCTTCGACGTCCCGGTCGCGGAGATCGAGCGCTTGCATGCCGCTGGCGTGCGTGGGGTGCGCTGCAACATCGTCGACCTGAAAGACAACAAGGGCCAATTGCCACTGGATCAATTGCGCGCCTTGGCGCAACGCATCAAGCCGTTCGGCTGGCATGTTGAGTTTCTGATGCATGTGAACGAGTTCCCGAATCTCGACCAGCAACTCGCCGATTTTCCAGTGGATGTGGTGTTCGGGCATCTCGGCTATGTGCCCACCACCGAGGGTCTCGGCACGCCGGGCTTTGCCGCTTTGTTGCGCCTGATGCGCGACGGCAGAGCTTGGGTCAAGCTCACCGCACCTTACCGTCTGACCTTGAGCGAAATGCCTTATCCGGACACCTCAGTGTTCGCACAGGCGCTGGTGGATGCCGCGCCTGATCAACTGCTCTGGGGCAGCGACTGGCCGCACGTCCTGATCAAGACGGCGATGCCCAACGATGGCGCCCTGTTCAACCTGTTCTCGGAATGGGTTCCCGACGCTGCACAGCGCCAACGCATCCTGGTCGACAACCCGGCGAGGGTCTATGACTTCCAAAATTAAGGAAAAGATGAAACGGGGCGAGGTCACCATCGCGGTGAACCTCGCTGGCCACAATCCCGACATCGTCGAGCATCTGGCACGCCTGGGCGCCGATCTTGCCTTCATCGACTGCGAGCGCACCGGCATCGGCCTGGATGCGGCAACGGATCTCATCCGCGCCTCGCGCGCCGCAGGCTTGCCCTGCGTCGTACGCAGTTGGTCGAGGTCGCCCGAGGTGTTGGTACGCTACCTCGACCGCAAGGCAGACGGCATCGTCGTACCTCATGTCGAATCAGCGGCAGAAGCAGCGGCCATCGTCGAGTTGGTGCGCTATGCCTGCGGCGACGCAGCCCCGAGTAAGCTGATCGCGGTGCAGATCGAAACCAAGTCGGCAGTCACCGCAGTGGACGCAATGGCAGCGGTGCCCGGTGTGGATGTATTCCTCATCGGTCCGAACGATCTGTCCTACGAGATAACTGGCACGCGCGGCGCACGCACGCCGGAAGTCCAGCAAGCGATCGAACATGTCGCCGGGCGCCTGCGCCACGCCGGCCGCGCCTTCGGCATGCCCGCGCGCATGGCCGAGATGGCGCAGTTTCGTGCGCTCGGCGCGACCTTTCTTTACTACCCGGTGGAGTGGTTGCTCGAACACGCAATGGCGGAATTGAAGCGCGGCATATCGACCTGAACCGTAAGCCGCCGACGAATTTCGCCAGCAAAGACTTGATACACTATCGTAACTTCACCAAGGAATGACATGTTTGCCGCTCCACCAGTTCTAGAAGCAAAAGTATTCGCCCGGATACCTGAAAAATTCTCGGGTGTCGGCCGCTCATCGCATTGGGTAGATATGCAAATGCACGGTGCACCCACGCCGACATTTCTGGAAGGCCCGTCGTTCGATCGCGAGGGAAATCTCTGGGTCACAGATATTCCCTGGGGCCGTATTTTCAAGATCACGCCGGCCGGGGAGGTCACGGTCGCGGCCGAGTACGACGGCGAGCCGAACGGGCTCAAATTCCACCAGGATGGGCGAGCCTTCATTGCCGACCACAAGAACGGCATCATGGTGCTCGATCCGCGCACCGGCAAGGTCGAACCCTACTTAGACCGTCCGGCGCTGCAGCGCTTCAAGGGTACCAACGATCTCGTGTTCGCCTCCAATGGCGACCTGTATTTCACCGACCAAGGGCAAACCGGGCTGCAGGATCCGACGGGACGCCTCTACCGGTTGCGCACGAACGGCCAACTCGACGTCGTTCTCGACCATATTCCCAGCCCGAACGGGCTGGTACTGAACGCAGCCGAGAATGTCATCTTTCTGGCGGTCACGCGCGGCAACGCCGTCTGGCGCGTGCCACTGATGAAGGACGGGACCTCGAGCAAGGTCGGCGTGTTCGTTCAGATGTCGGGGGGCGTCGGTCCTGACGGCATGGCAATCGACGAACAGGGCAATTTGGCAGTCTGCCATCCTGCCTTTGGTGCGGTGTGGATTTTCAGCGCCAAGGGAGAACCAATCTACCGCATCAATTCGCCCGAAGGCCTGATGACCACCAATTGCGCCTACGGCGGACCCGAGCGCAAGCGTCTGTTCATCACCGAGTCCAAGAGCGGCTGCATCCTGAGCGTCGACCTGCCGGTCGCTGGATCCAAACTTTACTCGCACGCCTGATCGCCGGCGCGTCAAAGGCCACACATGCCGTTGTCTGCACGCCCGAGGGGGCCGATTGAAAAGGCCGCCGAGGCCAGCGTCACTTTTGGGCTTCGCCTGGCGGAGATTGCGATATTCGGCATGGTGCTGCTGATCGCAGCTGACGTGATCTGCCGCAACATATTCAGGTTTTCGCTGCTGATCTCTGATGAGATATCGGGTTACCTGCTGGTTGTGATGACCTTCTGCGGCGCGGGTTACAGCCTGCGCAGCGGCGCGCTGCTGCGTATCGAGTTTCTACTGTTTTCTTTGCCACGTCGGGCCCGCGCCGTCGTCGACGTCATTTACGATCTGCTGGCCATGGTCGTGACGGCCACCCTGCTGTACGAATTGGGCCGCCTCACATGGAGCACCTGGGAACGCAAGATGGTCGCTGCCACGCTGATAGAGACGCCGCTGTGGATACCTCAACTGGCCATGCCGCTGGGCTGCGCAATCCTGCTGATCGCGTTCATGCTCGATCTGCGCAGCAGTGTGGCGCGCTTGATGGGACACACATTGCTTGAAACAGATATGGAAAAGCCCGAATTCGAGGTGCACTCATGAGTTGGGCTGGTAATTTTGCGCTGTTCACCGGCGTTCTCGTCGCGCTGCTGCTGGGCGGCATGTGGGTACCGTTCGCCATCGGTGTGGCCGGACTGCTTTCGATCTACCTGACCGACGGTCTGATCGGCATGCATGCGCTGGGGCTGGTGGCTTGGGGCACCACCAACAGCTTTACCCTGACCTCTATTCCGCTGTTCATCTTGATGGCAGAGATTCTGCAGCAAGGCGGCGTCAGCCACCGCTTCTACCAAGGACTGACGGTTCTGGTGCGCGGCCTGCCCGGCGGGCTGATGCAGACCAACATCGCAGGTTGCGCCCTGTTCGCCGCCATCAGTGGATCGAGCGTGGCGACCGCTGCGGCGATCGGGACCGTCGCCTTACCCCATCTCGAAGCGCGGAAATACAACCGGCGCATGGCGGCGGGCTCGCTCGCCGCTGGCGGCACGCTCGGCATACTGATCCCGCCGAGCATCCCGATGATCATCTACGGCACTTTCACCGAGACGTCGATCGCCAAGCTGTTCATGGCTGGCTTCATCCCGGGATTTCTGCTGGCATTCCTGTTCATGCTGTTCATCGGTGTGGTCGCACTGATCAAGCCCGAGGTCGCGCCACGCGAAGCGGGCAGCGCTTCGCGAAAAGAAAAGATCGCGGCCTTTGTCGATCTCGTGCCCTTCATCGTGCTGATGATCTCGGTGCTGGGCAGCATCTATGCCGGGCTGGCGACACCCACCGAAGGTGCCGGCGTTGGATGTGCGATCGCGGTCATCGTCGCCCTGGTCTGGGGCCGCTTCGGCTTCGCCCAGATGCACACCGCCATGGTCAATACCATCCGCGTCAGTTCGACCATCATCATGATCGTGTTGATGGCTTTTATCTTTTCCTACGCAGTCGAAAACGCGGGGATCAGCAGCAACCTGACCAAGGCGCTCATCGGCCTAGGCTTGAGCAAGTACACCTTCTTCCTGGTCGTGGTCGTGATGTACTGCATCCTTGGCTGCCTGATGGACAGCATCGCGATGATCGTGCTGACAATACCGCTGCTCTACGGTTCAGTCGTGGCCTTCGGTTTCGACCCGGTCTGGTTCGGCGTGATCCTGGTACTGCTGCTCGAACTCGGCATGCTCACGCCGCCCTTCGGCATCAATTTGTTCGTGATCCAAAGCATCTCCAAGTGGCCTCTGGGAGACGTGGTGCGCGGCAGTTCTCCTTACTGGATCATCATCCTTGTCTATATCGCGTTTCTGACGGCCTTCCCAGGGATCGTCACCTGGCTGCCACAGCAGATGCTGCGTTGACGAGAATGCACCTCGCTGAAG
>CALQBT020000245.1 GCA_943328885.2 Bordetella parapertussis
CCAGTGGTCTTTGCAGTTGACGCGCCGCTTCGATCTGCCTGAGGGCCGCTTTGGCGGGGTGGTGGTGGTCTCGCTGGCACCCGATCAGTTGACCCGTCTCTACGATGGGATGGACCTCGGGCCACAGGGTGTGATCTCGCTGGTCGGTCATGACGGCGTGGTGCGGGCGCGGCAGGCAGGGTCGATCACCGAGGTGAACCAGGATGTGTCGCAAGCGGCGCCCTTCAAGGCCGCGATCGCGCAAAAGGTCGGCAGCCTGTGGTCGGTCAGCACGGTCGATGGCAGCGACCGGCTCTATGCCTATCGCGCTCTCGACGCCTATGGGCTGGTGGTGCTGGTCGGCCGCGGTCGTGCCGATATTCTGCGCGGGGTTGACCGCCTCGGCCGACTCTACGTCGTGCTCGCGACCTTGGTTAGCGTGGCTTTGCTCGGGTTCACCGCGGCGCTGATTCGCCGCGCACAGCGCCAAATCGTGCTGCTCGAAGCGCTGCGTCAAAGCAACTTGCTGGCCAATGAATCGAGCGCGATGAAAAGTCGTTTTCTCGCCAGTGTGTCGCATGAATTGCGAACACCGCTCAACGGCATCATTGGCTATGCCGAACTGGTTCTCGACAGCCAGCCCGGCGCCGAGGTGCGCGAGTATGCACAGGTCATCCACGACAGCGGCCAGCATTTGCACCGCCTGGTCAACACGATCCTGGATCTGGCCAAGATCGAATCGGGCCAGTTGGTGCTGAACTTCACCGAGGTCGACCTGCAGCAGCTGCTGGTCGAGGCCTGTGACGCGCATCGGGCGGCGGCTCGGTCGCAGGCAATTGGCCTGGAGGTCGCTATGGCGCCGGGCTGCTTGCCCAGGCTTCTAACCGACCGCAACCGTCTGCTGCAGGTGCTGGGCAACTTGATCGACAACGCCGTGAAATTCACCGCGCAAGGCGGTGTGCGGGTCCAGGCCAGCAGCGACGACAAGGCGGTGAGCATTGTGGTGTCGGACAGCGGAGCTGGCATGGCGCTGGCGCAGCTCGAGTCGGTGTTCACACGATTCCACTCGCTGTCGCAGGAGTTCACCCATGCGCGCCAGGGTCCGGGACTGGGTCTGCCACTGGCCAAGGAGCTGGCCGCGCTGATCGGTGCTAGTCTGGAGATTGCCTCGCGTCCGGGGCAGGGCACCGAGGTTACGCTTCGTCTGCCGGTGACGCCGGCGCCAGGCGCAGCAAAGGAGAGCACATGAGTTTGTCCAGACGGGCGCTGGTGGTCGATGACAACCGGCTCAACAGTCGATTGGTCGAAATATTTTTGGCACGGCTGGGCTGGCAGGCCGTGGTGGTCGACTCAGGCGCGCAGGCGCTGGCCCAACTCAGGGATCAGTCCTTTGACCTGGTGATCCTGGACCTGCGCATGCCGCAGATGAGCGGCGAGCAGGTCTGCCGGGCGATCCGCGACGACCTGGGCTTGAGCCGACTGCCGGTCGTCGCCTATACGGCGCACAGCATGCCCGAGGAGAGAGGCAGGATGCTGGCCAGCGGATTCAGCGGCTTGCTGATCAAGCCGATCTCCTTTGCTGACGTCAAGAACCTTTGCGCCGAGGTCATCGCTGGCGGGTCGCCATGACTGGCCAGACCGCGGACCTGTCGCGCTGCGTCGCGCTCGGGCGCTCGCGGCGCTGCTGGGTGATGATGCGCGATCAGGCGCGCGCGGCCGAGTTCGCCCAGGCCGTCGTTGCGGTCGGCTGGCAGATCGACCGGGTGCTGAGTTCTGTGCCGGCGCTGCAGCAGGTCTTGCGCTCGGGCGCAGCGCCGCCCGATCTGCTGCTGATGTCGCTGAGCTTTGACGACGGCGATGGCCTGCAGTTGATACGCAGCCTCGCGACGGTCAGGCCCTGTCCAACGATCTTCATCGTGAGCCGACAGCAACGCACGGTGATCAAGGCCGCGCTGATGCTCGCAGCGGTCTGCGGCGTGCCGGTGGCTGGTTCGGCTGAGGAGCCGGTGTCGGGGCAAGAGGTCGCGCGCCGCCTGCGCGAATTCCATCCCCAGGGCGTTGACCTGGCGATGCCGACACACGACGCCGCGCTGGGCCTGTCCGAACTGCGAGGCTTGCTCGACCGCGGCGGCCTGCAGGCCTGGATGCAGCCTCAGCTGCGTCTGAAGACGCGCGAGATCGTGGGTTTCGAGTCGCTGATGCGCGCGCGCGACGAAGCCGGGCGGCTGATCACGCCCGATCGATTGCTGCCGGGGCTGGCCGAGCATGGCTTGCTGGAACAGGCGACGCTGAGCATGCTGCAGCAGACCGTCGCCTTTGTCGCCGAGTGCCTGGGCCGTGGCATGGCGGTGAGCGGGTCGGTCAACGCCTCGCTGCGCTCGATGTCGGACTGGGGATTTTGCAAAGCCTTGCCCGACGTGGTCGCCAGCGCGGGCCTGGACCCGAGCTGGATCACGATCGAGATAACCGAGACCGACGCGATGAAGGACCTGGGCCAGGTGATCGAGAACACCGCGCGCATCCGCATGCTGGGATTCAACCTGGCGATCGACGACTTCGGCATGGCGTACTCCAGCCTGTTGCAGCTGTCGAGCATGCCGTTTTCGGAGCTCAAGCTCGACCGTGCGTTCGTCCACGAACTTCACCTCGATCCTCGCACGCAGGCCATTGTGCGCGGCTGCGCCACGCTGGGCCGCTTGCTCGATCTGCGGGTGGTTGCCGAGGGCGTGGAATCCCTGCAGGAGCTCGATGCGCTGGCCGCGGTCGGCTGCACCCATGTGCAGGGCTTCTTGGTGGCGGCTGCGCTGGCGCCGGGCCGTCCGATCGAATGGCTGGCGGCGCTGCCTGACCTGGTCTGGACGCCGGCTTGAAGCCAGCCGGTTTGCCAAGCCTGCCCCGATCGACCGCGGTGCACGTCACGCACGATTTTTCCTGAAAATGGCATTCAGTTTGGGCAGTTCTTGCCGATAGCCCTGGTCATGATCTCGATCGGTATCGTTGACGACAACCCCACTGTTTTGCGCCAAATGCACTTGTTGCTTGAGCGTGCGGGTTTTGGCGATATCCAGGCGCATCAGGATCCGCGGCGCGCTTTAGCCGCCTTTCGCCTGAAACCGCCAGGTGTGTTGCTGCTGGACTACCAGATGCCCGGACTCGATGGCGTGCAGTTGCTGGGCTTGCTGCAGCAGTCCGGTTCGGTCGCGCACACGCCGGTGGCGATGGTGTCGGGCTGCGCTGATCTGGAGTCCATGCGCATGCCGGCCTATCGCGCCGGCGCGCACGAGGTCATCGCCAAGCCCGTGAACCCGCAGGAATTCGCGCTCAAGGTGCGCAACCTGACCCGGCTGGCGGCGATGCCCGCGTTCGCTGCTGCAGGCCCCGGATTCCAGGCGTTGAGCGTGCCACGCAGCGGCAGCGCGCCACGGCTCGAGATCGGCCCGCAGGACGCGGTGCTGCAGCGTCTGCTTGAGAAGGTGGCGGTGTTTCGCGATGAACGAACTGGCAAGCACACCACGCGCATGGCGCAGTACGCCGCGACGATCGGCCATCACCATGGCTTGAGCTTGGCGCAGCAGGATTTGCTGCTCGGTGCCGCGCCGCTGCACGATATCGGCAAGATCGGTCTGCCCGACAGCGCCTTGGCCATGCCGGCGGCCCTGAGCGAGGTCGATCGGGCCAGGATGCAGAGCCACACCACCATAGGCTATGAGTTGCTGCGCGACGAGACTTCGCCACTGCTGCAGTTGGGCGCCGAGATTGCCCTGTCGCACCATGAGCGCTGGGACGGTGGCGGCTATCCCCTGGGCCTGGCCCGCCACGACATTCCCTTGTCGGGCCGGATCGTCGCGCTGGCCGACTTTCTCGACACCCTGACCACCGTGCGGCCGTTCAAGCCGGCCTGGCTGATCGACAAGGCGGCGCTCGCGATCGAATCCGACCGCGGGCGACGCTTCGATCCGGCCTTGGCCCGTTCCTGCCTGGCAGGGCTCGAGACCCTGCGTCGCATCAAGCGGCACTTCGACGGCGACGAGTCCTTCGTGTCGCGCGCAAGCACGCCTTGCTGAGGCTGTCTCGCTGCTCGGTCAGGTCAATGGCTGCGGGCGGCCGGGCCTGCTGCAGATCATTGGTTGCAGATGTTTCGAGCAGTTGCGCAGATTTTTTTAAAAATACCTATAAATAATTGCATTAAATGCTATGGTCAGTTTAACTGATTAAAGCGTTTAAATGTCTTCAAACCACCGTGCGTTGCAACTGCGCCGCCAGCTTGTGATCTTCGAGCCTAGCGCAGTCTGGCGTCACTGGCTCGAACGCTTGGCGCTGCGCGCGCCCGGCATCGACCTGGCTTTTTCGAGTTCGGCCGACAAACTGCAGCAATCCCTGGTATCGATCCGGCCGGACCTGATCGTGCTGGCCTACCGATTGCCCGGCGTCGACACCTACAGCTGGATTGGCGAGCTGCGGCGCGCCTGCGGTGCGCCTGCATGCCGTGTCGTGGCCTTGGTCAGCCAGGTCGACACGGTCGGCGCGTCCTTGGCCAGGTTGGCCGGGGCGGACGCGGTCTACCGCAAGGGCGCCGATGAACAGGCGCTGGGCGATGACCTGGTGGCCTGGGCAGGCTCGGCGCCGCGGCCTGTCGGCCCTGGCCCGGGCTGGCAGGAGGCCGTGCCCTTGTTCGACCCTCTTGCGGTCGTCATCAGCGAGCCGGCTGAATGGCAGCAGCGCGTGGTCTATCATTTTCTGGCCGATTTGCCGGACAAGATCGGCTTGCTGCGATCCCTGCTGGGTGCCCCAGCC
>CALQBT020000246.1 GCA_943328885.2 Bordetella parapertussis
CTCACTGGTTGCCATCCCCTCGCATTTGCCACCCTTACCCGAACCAGCGTCTGATCGTCACGACCCAAGGCAGGAGCCGTATGCGGTAGTGCCGCACGTACGGATCTGTGGAGGGGGTGCTGGGTGACTGGCATTCCTACTCCGACTTGCGATTGCCGCGCCGGAATGGCGCGGGGGTCCGCCATGCTTGCGGCTGGCGGCGAGCTTGTCAATCTTCTTTGCCGCTTTGGCGCGGCTGCGGCGACCGCAGAACACGGGCCTTGGTGATCACCGCGCGGGCGTGCAACTCGCTGTCGAGCGAGGCTTCCAGCGACGAGCGACACAGCCCGGCCTGGTTGTAATGGGCGTTCTCGTACAGCGCGGCAGCCGCTGGAAAAGCCTTGAGCAGCGCGTCAAGCCTGGGGTCTGAAGCCAGGCTGTCGAGCAACTGAGCCAGATGACGCACCAGCCGCCGGTACTGCGACGCCCCGACGCACTGGGCGCTGGTCTCGACGCGCTGCAGCAGTTCAGCCAGCGTGGCAGCGGTCTTCAAACGCCCGAGGATCGGATCGGTGCGAGGATGAGCGGTTTGCATCTTGAAACTCCCCGGGTCGGCTTCAGACCAACCCCATCAGTTCAACATGGAGGCTGCGGGCTGGCTTGCAAGGCGGCCGTCAGGCAGCCGGTCAGACCAAAAAGGCTTCGGCCAGCCGAACCCAGTAGCTCGCGCCTGTGCCCAGACAGCGGTCGTTGAAGTCATAAGCCGGGTTGTGCACCATGCAGCCGCCTTCGCCCACGCCCTGGCCGGTGCCGTTGCCCAGCAACAAGTAGCTGCCTTTGCACTTCTCAAGAAAGAACGCGAAATCCTCGCTGCCCGTCAGCGGCCGCAGCGCAGGCATCACGCCGGCTTCGCCGACCCAGTCCAAAGCCACCTGGCGTGCGAAAGCCGTCGCATCGGCCTCGTTGACCAGTACCGGATAGCGTCGCTCGTAGAGGACATCGGCGCTAGCACCGTAGACGGCGGCCTGGGCATGGGCGACCTCGGTGATGCGCTGCTGGAGTTGGTCGCGCACTGAGGCGCGCAGCGCGCGGATCGTCAGCTTGAGTTCAGCGGACTGCGGGATCACGTTGAAGGTGGTGCCGGCATGGAAAGCGCCGACCGTGATGATCGCCAGGTCGAGCGGCGGCACGTTGCGCGAGACGATGGACTGCAGCGCCATCACGATCGCTGACGCCGCAAGCACCGGATCGACGGTCATTTGAGGCATCGCGCCATGACCGCCCTTGCCGGTGACGGTGATCACCGCAGTGTCGCTGCTGGCCATCGCTGGGCCTTCCAGAAAGCCAAGCTGGCCCGCCGGATGGCCAGGCATGTTATGCATCGCAAACATCGCGTCACAAGGAAACTTCTCGAAAAATCCCTGTTCGATCATCACCCGAGCGCCCCCCATGCCTTCTTCGGCAGGCTGGAACACCAGGTGCAGCGTGCCGTTGAAGTTTTGAGTTGCCGCGAGATGGCGCGCCGCGCCAAGCAGCATCGCGGTGTGGCCGTCGTGGCCACAGGCGTGCATCTTGCCCAGCACCTGGCTGGCCCAGGGGCGTTTGACGCTCTCTTGCACCGGCAGCGCATCCATGTCGGCACGCAGGCCCAGACGTTGCTTGCCGTCACCGACGACCAAAGTGCCGACCACCCCGGTGCCGCCCAATCCCCGGTGGACCTGGTAGCCCCAGCGCAACAGCTTTTCAGCCACCAAGTCGCTGGTGGCGAACTCCTCGAAACCCAACTCAGGGTTGGCGTGGATCTGGTGCCGGGTCTCGAGCATTTCGTGCTCGATCGCGCGGATCGCGTCCAGCGCTGGCAAATCAGTGCGGGCGTTCATGACGGCATCTTTGCAAAGAAGAAGTGGGCAAGCCTAGCAATCACATCATGTTGATTTTTGTGTCGAACCACGGTCTGACTGCCAATCTTGGCACTTTACTGCAACCCGGTTGGCGCTGTCGACTCTTCTCAGGCGGTGATCGGCGGCAAGGATCGCTATCGCGCCATCTGCCCGGCTTGCCTTTACGCTGACGAAGACGCTGGCGCAGCAGCGCCAGGCCTGTTCGGCTGAGAGGGCACTCTTGCATCGGTTGTGGACATCATCGATCAGCAGTGTCTTGTTCGGGTCTGAGGTCTGAGGCCTGAGGCCAGGGCAAGCTTTGTTTTTTTTCGGCGACGCATTTGACCTTGTCATGTCTTTCTTTTAACTTGGTAGTCATAGTAGAGCGCAGCTCGAACTGTTGATAAGCCTGTTTTTTTGTTTTATTTCAGACACTTGAGATCGGTTCAACCCTGTGCGCTGGTGACCCTGAGCAAGGCTGAAGACCGACAACAACTTTGGATTTCAGCCCCAGCCTGTGGACAACCACCGGCTTGTTCAAAACTTGTCCACAACGCTGTGCCTTGACAGCTCAGGACTTTGACAGCCCAATCCGGCGGATCCCAACCAGCCACCTCGCAGGATCAAACCATGACCAAGGCCTCGACATGGCATGCTGATCAGCCATGGCGTGGCGGCAGAATTCAGGCTTTCAACCTGATCTGGCAGCCGCCATGAACGCCACCTTGCCAGTTGATCGCTATCCCCGTCCTGCTGCCGTCTCTGCGCAAGAGTGGGACGCACGGGTTCAACTCGCCGCCTGCTACCGGGTGTTTGACCACCTGGGTTGGACGGAACTGATCTACAACCACATCTCGCTGCGCGTGCCTGGCGAGCCGGGTCACTTTCTGCTCAACCCTTTTGGGCTGCACTACTCGGAGGTCTGCGCGTCCAATCTGCTCAAGGTCGACTCGGCCGGCAACATCGTCGGCCGCATCGAGGGTGAGCCGGTCTGGCCGATCAACCCGGCCGGTTTCACCTTCCACGGCGCGATCCACGAAACCTTGCCCGAAGCGCACTGCGTGATGCATGTGCACACGACGCCGACGATGGCGGTGTGCTGCCTCGACGAAGGGCTGTCGTTCACCAACTTCTATGCTGCGCAGTTGCACGGCAAGGTGGCTTACCACGATTTCGAAGGCATCACCGTGCACCTTGACGAGGGGCGGCGAATCCTGGCCAGCGCTGGCGGCAAACCGGTGCTGTTGTTGCGCAACCACGGTCCGGTGACGATAGGCTTCAGCCTGGCCAATGCTTTCGGCCTGATGTGGTTGCTGACCCGTGCCTGCGAGGTGCAGCAAAGCGCACAAGCGATGGGTCGGCTGCGGCCGATCGCCGAGCCTGTGCTCGAGGCCTGTGTTCGCGACTCGCTGAATTTCGACCCTCGCTTCGGTGCGGGACAAGACGCTTTCGACGCGATGCTGCGCTTGGTCGAACGGCGTGACCCGTCTTTCCGGCGCTGACCGGCCTATCGACGACGTCTGCAAGGCGCCGGTCGACACTTCTTTCATCACATTCCCAGGAATTCATCATGGCTCTGAACAAGATACTCGTCGCCCAAGGCGGCGGCCCCACCGCGGTGATCAACCAAAGCCTGGTCGGCGTGGTGCTCGAAGCCAGGCGTCACCGCAGCATCGACCTGGTCTACGGTGCGCGCCACGGGGTTCGCGGCATCGTCGACGAGGATTTCGTCGACCTTACCCAGGAGACGAGCCACAACCTCGAACTCGTCGCTGCCACACCCTCGTCGGCTTTGGGCAGCACGCGCGACAAACCTGACCTGGCTTACTGCCAGAAGATTTTTCACGTGCTCAAGGCGCACGGCATCGGACACTTTTTCTACATCGGCGGCAACGACTCGTCCGACACCGTGCGCATCGTCAGCGAGCAGGCCCGAGCCGCGAATTACCCGCTGCGCAGCATCCACATCCCGAAGACCATCGACAACGATTTGGTCGGCAACGACCACACGCCGGGTTTTCCGTCGGCGGCGCGTTTCGTGGCCCAGGCATTCGCCGGCGCCAACCTCGACAACGCAGCGCTTCCGGGTGTTTATCTGGGCGTGGTGATGGGCCGGCACGCTGGCTTCCTGACCGCCGCGTCGGCGCTGGGCAAGAAGTTTCCGGACGACGGCCCGCATCTGATCTACCTGCCCGAGCGGGTGTTCGTGCTGGAAAAGTTCTTGGCCGATGTCAAAGCAGTCTATGCCCGCTACGGGCGCTGCGTCGTCGCCGTCAGCGAGGGCATCCACGATGCGAGCGGCCGGCCGATCCTGGCGCAGCTCGCCAAGGACCTCGAGCACGACGACCACGGCAATGTCCAGCTCTCGGGCACCGGCGCGTTGGCCGACTTGCTGTGCGAGGAGATCAAGGCCAAGCTCGGTATCAAGCGGGTGCGCGGCGATACCTTCGGCTATCTGCAGCGCAGCTTCATCGGCTGTGTGTCGGACGTCGACCAGCGCGAGGCGCGCGAGGTGGGCGAGAAAGCGGTGCAATTTGCGATGTGGGGCGACCGCGATGGTTCGGTCGCGATCCAGCGCACCGGTTACTACTCGGCCGACTACAGCTTGCTGCCGCTCGAAGCCGTCGCTGGCAAGACCAGGATGATGGAAGATGTCTTCATGAACGAGGCGGGAACCGATGTGACCGATGCCTTCTGGCTGTACCTGCGGCCGCTGCTGGGATCGGGCCTGCCCGACGCTTACCGCTTGCGGCCGGCGCCGGTGGCCAAGGTGCTGGGGCGCTAGGCGCTCAGACCGGCGCGTCGAGCACCAGCTGGGTCTGGGTGACGACAGCGCAGAGCTTGCCATCGGCGTTGCGGATCATGGTCTGCCAGACCAGCGTGGTGCGGCCGCGGTGCAGCGCCACACTCTC
>CALQBT020000247.1 GCA_943328885.2 Bordetella parapertussis
CCAGCTTCGGCTTGTTCATCACACTCGACGAGCTCTATGTCGAGGGCCTGGTCCACATCACCGAGCTCGGTGGCGAGTACTTCCGCTTCGACGAAGCGCGGCAGGACTTGCGCGGCGAGCGCAGCGGGCTGCGCTACGCGGTGGGATCGAGGGTGCGAATTCAGGTCAGCAGGGTCGATCTCGATGGGCGCAAGATCGATTTCCGGCTGGTGCGCGAAGGCGAGGTCGACCTCCCCGCAGCGCGCAAGCGCAAGAGCGCTGCCGGCAGCACCGTTGGCGAGGCTTTGAAGGAAGTGCAGGTCCGCGATCGCGCAGTCAAGGCCGGCCGCGTCAAGGCGCTGGCCGCGCGCGGCGGACCGGCGGCCAAGAAAAGCCGTGGCAGCAAATCGGCCCGATCGCGCAGCAAGGCTTGAACCGACTGTCGACGGCGCTGATCCGCGAGGGGCGCCGACCGCGGTCAGCCTGCCAGCGGCAGGCTGGCAGCCATTGCATCGATCAGGTCGGCAGCGCGCAGCGCCAGCCGTAGATCGGTCGTTCGCTCGGCCGCTTGGCCGTGCAGCCAGACACTGGCTGCCGCAGCGTCCCTGCCTGTGACATCACCGGACTGCGACCACAGCCCACCCAGCCAGCCCGCCAGTACGTCGCCGCTGCCTGCGGTGCCCAAGCGGGCATTGCCGCTTGGGTTGATCAGCAAGGGGCTGCCGTTGGCGGCGATCAGCGTACCGGACCCCTTGAGCACCACGACCGCTTGCAACAGATCGGCCAGGGCCTGGGCATTTTGCAGACGCTGCCGCTGCACAATGCCTGCGCTCAAACCCAGCAGGCGCGCGGCCTCCAGCGGATGTGGCGTCAGCACGGTGGGTTGGCCGCGGCGAGCTCGAGCTCGCAGGGCGTCCTGCAGCGTCGGGTCGGTGGCCAGCGCGTTGAGCGCATCGGCGTCAAGTACCAGCCGCGCCGCATGGTCGAGCACCGCCGCGAGCAGCGCGCGAACCCCATCGCCGCCACCGCAGCCGAACACGACGGTGGACCGTGCCAGCAGGTCTGGCGCCAGCGCGGCCTGCACGCTGCGCGGCATCAACTCGGGTCGCACCGGATCCGGCGACAGGTCTTCATCGAGCCGCGCCAGGTAAACCCGGCCGGCGCCTGCGGTCAGCGCTGCGCGTGCTGCGAGCATGGCTGCGCCGCCCATGCCCGGCGCGCCGCCGATCACCAGCACGTCGCCGAAACTGCCTTTGTGCAGTGCATGGGCGCGCATGGGCAACAGCCTGCTAACCGTCTCGGGGCCTAGCAGCCAGGCGCTGCAAGCCTCGGCGGCGCTGGCCAGACCCAATTCATCAAGCCAGACCCGACCGGCATGGTCGCGGCCCATGGCGGTGAACAGGCCAGGTTTCAGCGTGAGCAGCGACAAGCTGTGTGCGGCCATCACCGCGACCTCGCCCAGACAGCAACCGCTGTCGGCGCACAAGCCTGTCGGCAGGTCGACCGCGAGCACCGGCGCCGCGCCGGCGTTGAGCTCGCGCACGGCCTGTGCGATGGCCCCACCGGGTGCGCGGCTGGCGCCCAGGCCGAGCAGCGCGTCGATGGCCAGATCCGTGCCGTCCTGCCATGGGCAGCCCGCATCGGTGCTGATCCACACGCCGGCTTGCCGAGCCTGGACCAGTGCATCGCGCGCGTCGTCGGGCAAATGTTTGTCGTCGCCCAGCAAGCTGACCCGGACCTCCAGCCCCTGCTGGTGCAGGTGGCGCGCCGCGACCAGCCCGTCGCCACCGTTGTTGCCAGGGCCCGCAGCGACCCAGATCCTGCGCGCCTGGGGTGCGACCGCCAACGTCAGCCGCGCCACGCTCAGGCCTGCCTGGGCCATCAGGCTGTGGGCTGGGCGCTGCGCGATCGCCGCTTGTTCGATGCGACGGCTGGCCGCAGCGTCGAACAGGGGCCAACCGTGGCGCGAGGGCAGCACGGGACGCGGTCCGGCATCGGCACGGGGGCAGGGCGGTTTCATCGCTGATCCAGGGTTCACCGCATTGGTGGCGCGCAACCATTGTGCTTTACTCGGCAGTCTTGGGCGTCCGTGCAGGTTGCCCTCATTCACGCGGGAGATTTCTCGATGTTCAAGCGTTTCATGCTGGTGGCCACGGCCACCCTGGCCCTGGTTGCCACGACGGCCCAGGCTCAACAGTTCTTTCGCATCGGCACCGGTGGCACCGCCGGCACTTACTACCCGGTGGGCGGCATGATTGCGAATGCGGTCTCACAGCCCGGCAAGATCGTGGTCACCGCGCAGGCCAGCAACGGCTCGCTGGCCAATGTCACCGGCATCGCCGGCGGTGCCATCGAGTCAGGTTTCTCGCAGGCCGACGTGGCGAGCTGGGCCTACACCGGCAAAGGGGTTTTCGAAGGCAAGACCAGCCTTCCCGGCTTGCGCCTGATCGCCAACCTCTACCCCGAGAGCGTGCACATCGTGGCGCGCAAAGGGCTGGGCATCAAGACCGTGGCCGACCTCAAGGGCCGGCGTGTCGGGCTCGACGAGCCCGGCTCGGGCACATTGATCGACGCTCGCATCATCTTGGCGGCTTACGGCTTGAAGGAGTCCGACATCAAGCCCGAGTACATCAAGCCCAACCAGGCGGGTGACAAAATGAAGGACGGTGCGATCGATGCGTTCTTCTTCGTCGGCGGCGCCCCTGCCGGTGCGATCGCCGAATTGGCCACCGCTGGCGGCGGCATCGAACTGGTGCCGATCGACGGCCCGCAAGCCGATGCGATCCGCAAGAGCGACGGCTTCTTCTCGCCCGACCTGATCGCCGCCGACACCTACAAGGGCGTCGGTGCGGTCAGGACACTGGCGGTGGGCGCGCAGTGGATCACCAGCGACAAGGCCGACGCCAACACGGTCTACGAGATCACCAAGGCTTTGTTCGCCGAGTCCACACAGAAGACGCTGGCCGCTGGCCATGCCAAGGGCAAGTTCATCAACAAGGACAATGCGGTCAAGGGCGCTGCCATCCCGTTCCATCCAGGTGCCGAGCGCTTCTACAAGGAAGCCGGGCTGCTGAAGTAGACCGCTTGTCGCGGATTGTGGACCGCGCGGCGCAGCTGGGCTGCGTTGTTTGACGACACCATTCGAGAGCCCATGAGTCATCTGCCTTTGGATCAGCATCAGTTGCAGGTGCTCGAAGAGAAGTTCGACCCTGAGATGCGCTTCAGGCCGCTGGCCCAGCCGGCCGTCACACTCGTGGCTGGCCTGCTGATCGCGCTGTCGGGCTTCCACTACTACACCGCAGGCTTCGGCCTGCTGCAGGAAGTGACGCACCGCGGCGTGCACCTGGCGTTTGTGCTGGGGCTGATTTTTCTGGTGTTCCCGCACCGGGCCGCGCTGCTGTCGGTCGCGTCGCGCCACCGCGCCGCTGCGCCGGGCGGCGTGCCCTGGTTCGATTGGGTGCTCGCGCTGGCCGTCGCGGCCTCGGTGCTCTACATCCCGTGGATCTTCGAGGACATGGCATTTCGCGTCGGCAACCCCGGCGCGCTCGACGTCGTGATGGGCACGGTGCTGATCGCCGCACTGCTCGAAGCCACGCGCCGCAGCATGGGCTGGCCGCTGCCGATCATCGCGATCAGTTTCATGGCGTATGCGCTGGCCGGACCGCTGTTCCCGGGCCTGCTGCAGCATGCCGGCGCGAGTTGGAGCCAACTCGTCAACCACCAGTATCTCACCAGCCAGGGCGTCTACGGCATCGCAGTGGGGGTGGTGGCGACCTATGTCTTTCACTTCGTGCTGTTTGGCGTGATGGCCACGCGAATCGGCCTGGGACAGCTGTTTCTCGATGTCGCCTCCAGCATCGCCGGACGCTATGCCGGCGGGCCGGCCAAGGTCAGCGTATTCGGCTCGGCGATGTTCGGCATGCTGTCGGGTTCGTCGGTGGCCAATGCGGTGACGGTGGGGTCGCTGACCATCCCCGCGATGATCCGGGTCGGATACCGGCGCGAGTTCGCCGCTGCGGTCGAGGCAGCTTCTTCGACCGGTGGCCAGATCACGCCGCCGGTGCTCGGTGCGGCGGCCTTTTTGATGATCGAATTTCTGGCGCTGCCCTACCAGACCATCATCGCCGCAGCCACGATCCCGGCTTTCATGCATTTCTTCGGCGTCTTCATGCAAGTGCACTTTGAAGCCAAGCGCTTCGGGCTGCGCGGGCTGACCGAACAAGAGATGCCCAGGTTACGCCAGTCGCTGCGCGAGCGCTGGCCCACGCTGATTCCGCTGGCGCTGCTGATTTTCGTGTTGGTCAGCGGCCGCACGCCTTATCTGGCAGCGTTCTGCGGCATCAGTTCCTGCGTCATCGTCGGCTTGAGTACCTTGGCGAGCGGCAACCGGGCTGGCAACTGGACGTTGCTGGCAGGCTTGCATGCGGTGCTGGGTCTGCTGGTGTTCGGTGGTTTGCAACACGAAGGCGCAAAGCTCGCAGTGTTCGGCGCCGGGGTGCTGATCGCTGTGATGGCGATCCGCTGGGGCCGTGTCGAAGGCCGTATGGCACCTGCAGCGCTGGTCGAGGCCTTCGAGACCGGGGCGAAGTATGCGCTGGCGGTCGGCGCGGCGGCGGCTACCGTGGGCTTGGTGATCGGCGTGGTGACGCTGACCGGCGTAGGCTTCAAGCTCAGCACCATCATCACCAGTGCAGCCCACGCCATGGCCGGCGGCGTGGGGTCGGGGGTCCCGGCTGCGCTGGTCGCGCCGCAGACGCTGGCGCTGCTGGTCGCGCTGGTGATGACCGGG
>CALQBT020000248.1 GCA_943328885.2 Bordetella parapertussis
CGAGCCTGTGCGAGCAAGTCGATCATCTCGTCGAGCGTCGTATAGAAGCGCTCCATGACGTCCACGCCGATGCGGGCTTCGATGTCGACGTAGGTCGCCTCGACCAAGGGCGCGATGCGCTCGGCCAGCGCGCGGCCGCGGTCGGTCAAGGACACCCGCAACCTTCGCGCGTCATCGGGCCAGCGCTCGCGCAACACCTGGCCCAGCTTGTCCATGCGCGCCAACACGCCCGCCAGACTCGGGCTCGAAATCCGGCACCGCTCGACGATCTCGCGTGGCTCGAGTGGTCCCGCATCGAGCAGCGCGCGCAGGATTCGCCACTGCTGCTCGGTCAGTCCATGGGCCTTGAGAATAGGCCTGAAGTTGGCGATCACGCTCTCGCGCGCCTGCAGCAGCAGCAAGGGCAGGTTGCGGCGCGCCAGGCGCGGGGCAGCAGCTTGGGGCTTGGTTTTCATCGCGCGGCACTTTCAACAAGGCAGGGCAGCAGGCACAGAGCCCACTCTGCGCTTGCGGCTTCAAACTCTTTGAGCCAAGGCAGGCGCCGATTGACGGCGCCAGATGCGGGCGACTATATTGCTCACTTCTTAGTAATCTAGCCACTGATGACACCGTTCGCCCTGCCAACGCTCGAATTCGACCAGGCGCCGCACCGGCTTTCCGGCGTGGTCTATGGCTGCTTGCTCAACCACGCGCCAGCGCTGGCCGCCTTGGGCGACGCCGTGCAGCAAGCGCCTTACAAGGCGCCGCCGCGCGCGCCGGTGCTCTATATCAAGCCTCGCAACACGCTGGCTGCCGACGGCGACCCGGTGACCGTGCCCGCCGATGCGTCAGCGCTGCAGGTCGGCGCCACGCTCGGGCTGGTGATCGCCCGCAGTGCCTGCCGCGTGACCGAGGCCGATGCGCTGGCCCATGTCGCGGGGGCGGTGATCGTCAACGACCTGAGCGTGCCGCACACCAGCTTTTACCGGCCCAGCGTGCGCTTCAAGGCCAGGGACGGGTTCTGCCCGCTCGGGCCCGCCGTCGTGGCCTTGGCCGACCTGCCCGCGCCGGTCGACAAGCTCGCGGTTCGGGTCTACCTCGACGGTGCGCTGGTGCAGCAGACCCACACCGGCGACCGCATCCGCAGCGCGGCGCGCCTGCTGGCCGATGTCAGCGAGTTCATGACGCTGTCACCCGGCGACATCCTGATGCTCGGTGTGGCTGCCGATGCACCACTGGCGCGCGCTGGTCAGCAGGTGGCGATCGAGATCGATGGTCTGGGCCGGCTCCACAACGCGCTGATCGCCGAAGACTTGAGCGCATCGCAGGAGGCTTGCTGATGACCCGCCATGCCCGCGTCGCCTACGACGGCGCCGTCCACAGCGCCACGCCGCACGAACAAGGCTTGCAACTGAGCGACGGCCGGGTGCTGGCCGAGACCGCGGTGGTCTGGCTGCCGCCCTTCGAGGTCGGCACGATCATCGCGCTCGGCCTGAACTACGCCGACCATGTCAAGGAGCTGTCCAATGAGCTGACCGTCAGCACCCAGGACGAGCCCTTGGTGTTCCTCAAAAGCCCGGGCTCGCTGGTCGGCCACCGCGCGCACACCCGGCGACCGGCCGACGCCGCTGTCATGCACTATGAGTGCGAGCTTGCGGTGGTGATCGGCCGGACGGCGCGCCGCGTCAAGGCTGCCCACGCGCTGGATCATGTCGCCGGCTACACCGTGAGCAACGACTACGCGGTGCGCGACTACCTCGAGAACTGGTACCGGCCCAATCTGCGGGTCAAAAACCGCGACGGCGGCACCGTGATCGGCCCATGGCTGGTGTCGGCGTCCGAAATCCCGGACCCGCAAGCGCTGGGACTGCGCACCTACGTCAACGGCCAGGTCACGCAGCAAGGCCACACGCGCCAGATGATCCACAGCGTTGCCAGCCTGATCGAGTACCTCAGCGGCTTCATGACGCTGCGCGCCGGCGACGTGATCCTGACCGGCACACCAGACGGCGTCGTCAACGTCCAGCCCGGCGATGAGGTGGTCTGCGAGATCGACCAGGTCGGCAGGCTCGTCAACACGCTGGCGGCTGACTCGGTCTACGGCCGCTAAAGGAAACCTGCCAACCCGAGCCCACGCGCCCCCGCGACCCCGCGACAACTTGGCCGAGGCCAGACCCACACAGCAGAGCCCGCATGAGAATCCAACACCTGATCAACGGCAAGTCGGTCGACTCGGCCGACGCAACGGCCACTTTCGAAACCATCAACCCCAGCAACCAGCAGGTGCTGGCCGAGGTCTCCGACGGCGGCGCTGCCGAAGTCCACGCAGCGGTCGCCGCCGCCAAAGCGGCTTTCCCGGCCTGGGCCGGCAGACCGGCCACCGAGCGCGCAGCCTTGATGCGCAAGCTCGGCGAGTTGATCACCCGCGATGTGCCCGCGATCTCGCGCACCGAGTCAATGGACACCGGCCAGACGATCTCGCAGACCGGCAAGCAGCTGGTGCCACGCGCGGCCGACAACTTCCACTACTTCGCCGAGATGTGCACCCGGGTCGATGGCCACACCTACCCGACGCCGACCCACCTGAACTACACCTTGTTCCACCCGGTTGGCGTCTGCGCGCTGATCAGCCCGTGGAACGTGCCTTTCATGACCGCGACCTGGAAGACCGCGCCCTGCCTGGCTTTCGGCAACACTGCGGTGCTCAAGATGAGCGAGCTCTCGCCGATGAGTGCGGCCCGGCTCGGTGAACTCGCGCTCGAAGCCGGCATCCCAGCCGGCGTGCTCAACATCGTCCACGGCACCGGCCGCGCGGTGGGCGAGCCGCTGTGCGCCCACCCGGACGTGCGCGCGATCAGCTTCACAGGCTCCACCACGACAGGGCACCGCATCGTGCAGGCCGCGGGCTTGAAGAAGTTCAGCATGGAGCTTGGCGGCAAGAGCCCATTCGTCGTCTTCGACGACGCCGATTTCGAGCGCGCGCTCGACGCCGCGGTGTTCATGGTGTTCTCCAACAACGGCGAGCGCTGCACCGCCGGCAGCCGGATCCTGGTGCAGCGCTCGATCTACCCGCGCTTCGTCGAACGGTTCACCGAGCGCGCCCGCCGCATCGGCGTCGGCGACCCGCTCGACGAGGCAACCCTGGTCGGGCCGATGATCAGCCCAGCCCACCTGGCCAAGGTCCGCAGCTATATCGAGCTCGGGCCGAAGGAGGGCGCCAGCCTGCTGTGCGGCGGTCTCGCCACACCCGAGCTGCCAGCGGCGCTGCAAAAAGGCAACTTCGTGCTGCCGACCGTTTTTGCCGACGTCGACAACCGCATGAAGATCGCGCAAGACGAGATCTTCGGCCCGGTCGCCTGCCTGATTCAGTTTGACGACGAGGCCGACGCGATCCGCCAGTCCAACGACATTCAGTACGGTCTGTCGAGCTATGTCTGGACCGAGAACCTCGGCCGGGCGCACCGCGTGGCTGCCGCGGTCGAAGCTGGCATGTGTTTCGTCAACAGCCAGAACGTGCGCGACCTGCGCCAGCCCTTCGGTGGCACCAAGGCCAGCGGCACCGGCCGCGAGGGCGGCACCTGGAGCTACGAGGTGTTTCTCGAGCCCAAGAACGTCGCGGTCAGCCTGGGCGGCCACCACATCCCGCATTGGGGTCGGTGACAGGCTAGGCAGTTTGTACTACAGTGATGGCTCATTGTCATACCAGGAGTTGGGATGCTCTCCGTTCGCCTGCCCGAGCAGCTCGATGCCCAATTGGCAGCGCATTGCCGCGCCGCGCAAGTCAGCAAGTCTTCGGTCGTGCAAGCCGCGCTGGAGATCCATCTGCGCCAGCTCGCAGCGCGGCGCACGCCGGCCGATCAAGACGATCCTTTCCTGCAGCTGATCGGCTCGGGCAACCGCCAACTCAGCACCGAGCAACTGATGCGCATGACCCGGGGCAAGGACTGGAACAAGGCGTGATCCTGATCGACTCCAATGTCTGGATCGACCTGATCCAGCGCGACGCGCAGTGGCTGGATTGGTCGCTGGCGCAGGTGCAAGCTGCACGGGCTGCGCAGCAAGCGGTGATCAATCCGGTGATCTATGCCGAACTCGCACCCACTTACGACGACGCCGGGTCGCTGGCCCGCTTCATCGACCAGAGCGGCGCCAAGCTGATGCCGTTGAGCGCGGCCAGTGCCTACCTGGCGGGGCGTGCCTTTCTGCGTTACCGGCGCCAGCGCGGCGGGAAGACAGGCGTGCTGCCGGACTTCTTCATCGGCGCCCAAGCCCAGTCCGAAGGCTGGACACTCCTCACCCGCGATGCGGGGCGCTACAAAAGCTATTTCCCGGCCGTCAAGCTGATCTGCCCGTGACGGCCCAAGCGATGCGAACCAACCTTGCATCTAAGCATCGAAGTGGGTTTTCGGTAACGAATGCGGCAAGCCGCCATGCTCGCAAGCCTCGATGACCATCTCGATCCGGAAATTCGAAACCGACTAAGGTCATGCTCTTGATTTCCGCGGGCTGACACCCGCCACCGCTCCGAAAGATGCCCCCATGGGAACCCTCGCCCTAGCCGCCAAGATCACCCACGTCCCGTCGATGTACCTGAGCGAACTCGACGGCCCGCAAAAAGGCACGCGCCAGGCCGCAATAGATGGCCACCACGAGATCAGCCGGCGCTGCCGTGCGCTCGGCGTTGACACCATCGTCGTCTTCGACACCCACTGGCTGGTCAACGCCAACTACCACCTGAACTGCGCGCCGCATTTCCAGGGTGTCTACACCAGCAACG
>CALQBT020000249.1 GCA_943328885.2 Bordetella parapertussis
GCCGACGCGCGCAAGGCGGTGGCCGGCCAGGTCAAGTTCCCGGCCGGCTACTACATCACCTGGAGCGGCCAATTCGAGGCGATGGAGCGCGCAATCGAGAAGATGAAGATCGTCGTGCCTGTGACGCTGCTACTGATCTTCCTGCTGCTGTACCTGAACTTCAGGCGCCTGGTCGAGACCTTCATCGTGATGCTGTCGGTGCCCTTCGCGCTGGTGGGTGGCGTGTGGCTGATGTGGATGCTGAACTACAACCTGTCCGTGGCGGTGGCGGTGGGCTTTATCGCACTGGCCGGTGTGGCCGCCGAGACCGGTGTCGTGATGCTGATCTACCTCGACCATGCCTGGGAACAGGCCCGCGTTCGCTGTCGCGCCGAAGGCCGCGTTCCTGGGCCGGTCGACCTGTACGGCGCGGTGATGGAAGGCGCGGTCGAGCGGGTGCGCCCGAAGATGATGACGGTCGTCGCCATCATGGCCGGCCTGCTGCCCATCATGTGGGGCAGCGGCACCGGCTCCGAGGTGATGAGCCGCATTGCCGCGCCGATGGTCGGCGGGATGATCTCGTCGACGGTCCTGACGCTGTGCGTCATCCCGGCGCTCTACGCCCTCGTCAAGCAGTGGCAGTTGCGGCGGGAAGCCGGTCAACCCGATGCAGAGCTCGCCGCCGCCGAACCCCCATTGCCCTTGGAACCTACAACCACTTCGTGAGGACCCGATCATGAATCGACGCCGCTTCTTCAAGAGTGCCGCAGCACTCGCCGCCCTGTCCGCGCTCCCTGCCCTCTCCGCGTTCGCGGCGCTGGCAGGACCCGAAGTGCAGGTCTTCAAGAGCCCGAGCTGCGGCTGCTGCGGCTCCTGGGTCGAGCACATGCGCACGGCCGGTTTCACGGTCAAGGTGACGGAGGTCAACGACACCACTGCTGCGTGCAAGCGCCTCGGCCTGCCCGACCGCTACGGCAGCTGCCACACGGCGACCGTCGGCGGCTACGTCCTTGAAGGGCATGTGCCGGCCGCCGAGGTGAAGCGCCTGCTCGCATCGAAGCCGAAGGCCATCGGCCTGGCCGTTCCTGGCATGCCGCCTTCGGCACCCGGCATGGACGTGCCAGGGCGCAAGGATCCGTACGAGGTGCTGCTGGTCGACACATCGGGGCAGTCGACCGTCTTCGCGAACTATCCGAAGTAACCGCAGATCGTGCGCTGGCGCAGTGGTCCACTTGCAGCGCCGACCATGTAGCCGCCCATGCCGGTGAACACGATGTGTACCACCCTTCCAGGCCGGGCGCCGCTACCCGCAGTGGTGCGAGCGTGGCGCCCATGAAGCGAGGATCCTCGGGCAACAGTGGCGGGCGCAGCACGATGAAGTACGCATCCAGCGCCACGAACCAGATGCCGTAGCCGGTCATGATCCAGTTCGAGAGGTGGCTCAGCCGAGTGCGTTCGCTCATGATGAGTCCAAGCCGTCAACGGCCGGGACGGTTTCGATGGCTCAGCACCAGCCAGATGCCTACAGCCGGCAACGCGACATAGTTGAGGACCATGAACCAGGGCGTGACCCAGGCAATGCCGTCGAAGCCGCGTTCCGTGAACGGGTAGCGCACAGGAACCTCGTAGTAGTCGGCCGAGTGTGTGAAGACATCGATCACGATGTGCGACCAGAGCTGGACCATGGGAGGCAGGCCAGGTTCCTGACCCGGGACCGCGACGGCGTAGCCGCGCAAGGCCGCGAACGAACCGTCTGCGAACACCCACCAGCCGGCAATGGGCAACAGGTGCAACACGTCAGGCAAAGCCGCCAGGACCAGGGCGGTGACCACCGCGGATCTAGGCAGCGCCCGCCGGCGATGGAGCACATCGACTCGTCCAGGGAACTGCTGCCTTCGACGACCACACCGTCGACCGGAACCTTCTCGCCCGGCCGCACGCGCAGCAGGTCGCCGACATGCACATGCGTGAGCGGCACATCGGATTCCGTGCCGTCGGCCGCGATGCGCCGCGCGGTCTTCGGCGCGAGCCCCAGCAGCGACTTGATCGCGGCGGAGGTCTGCGAACGCGCTTTCAACTCCAGGATCTGTCCCAGCAGCGTCAACGAGATGATGACGGCGGCGGCCTCGAAGTACACCGCCACCCGGCCCATCGAGACGAAAGACGCGGGGAAGACCTGTGGGGCGACGGTCGCGACCACGCTGTAGACGAAGGCGGCGCCAGTGCCCAGGCCGATCAGCGTCCACATGTTGGGGCTGCGCTTGACGATCGACTGCGCGCCGCGCACGAAAAATGGGGCGCCGGCCCAGAGCACGATCGGCAGCGTCAAAAACAGCTCGATCCAGCTTTGCCGCGCCATGTCGAACCAGCCCAGGCGATGGCCGAACATCGCCAGCACGGTGACGACCACGGTCAAGGGCAGCGTCCACCAGAAGCGGTGCTTGAATTCAACGAGTTCCGGGTTCTCGGCATCGTCGAGTGCCGGCAGCACGGGCTCGAGGGTCATGCCGCACTTGGGGCAGTTGCCCGGATGGTCCTGCCGGATCTCCGGGTGCATCGGACAGGTGTAGACCGCGCCCTTCGCTGCCTCAGTGGCAGGGGGCTCGGACGACGCAGGCGGCGCGGGATTGGCGTATCGCGCGGGCTCCGCAGCGAACTTCGTCAGGCACTTGGCGCTGCAGAAGTAGTACGGCCGACCCTCATGCTCGGCATGGTGCGGCGACTGTTTGGTGACCGTCATGCCGCACACCGGATCCTTCAGTGCCGCCGCGTCGGCAGTGGATGCCGGGCGTTCGTTGCCGGGCTCATGGCCATGCGCGTGGCCATGGGCACCGTGAGGCTCGTGCGAATGGGCATCGGCAGGCTTGCTGCCGTGCGAGCGGCCCTCATAGCCGGCGTGCGACTTCATGTCCATGGTCTTATGCGTGCCGGTTGGTTGAACGGCCCGCGTCTGCATCGCTGTGGCCATGGCGTCCGTGGCCGGCGTCGTGCGACAGGATGTCCAATCCGGGGTGGCGTGTCTGTAGCCAGCCCGACAGCAGGTAGGTCGTCAGCGGAAAGCCGTACATCTCGACGAACAGCGCGACGATGAAGGCGGCGAACGCCCCGAAGGTGCGCCAGTCGCGCGCCGTCTGGGGCTTGAAGAAGCTGAACGCGAACATCATGAAGATGGCCGAGTTCAGGAGCACGAGGCTCCACAGGCCATAGGCGGGCGTACTCTCGTGCATGGCGCGCCTCCAGCGTTGTCCTGAGGCGCAGGCGCCCGCGCCTGCGAGTCAGTCGGCGCGGGCGGATTGGCATGCCCGTGATGGCCGTGGTGACCGCGATGCATGAAGACATGCATCAGCGGGCAGGCGAGCAACACGAGCCACGGCAATGCGCCGAAGAGATGGGCGCGGTGCTCGGTCCAGAGAAACCAGCCCGCGATGCCGGCCAGCGCGAGCCAGCCGATGCCGTAGCGCGAACGCCAGAACGATGACAGTGTGTTGTCGTGGCTAGGGTGGGTCTCCATGTCGGTCTCCAGGGATGCCCGCCGTCACTTGGCCGACGGCGGGTTCGGCAGACGCTGCATCATCATTTCCATCATCATCTGCATCATCTCCATGCGCCCCTCCATCATCTGGTGGCGCTTGGCCATCTCGGCGGGCATGCCCTTGCCGTCGCCCATAGCACCGCCCATCGAGCCCATGGCCCTCATGCCGCCCATGCCGCCCATGCCCTTCATCATCTCCATGCCGTCCTGCATGGACTTCATGTGATCGGCCATCAGGGCCTGGCGCTCGGCGGGTGTCTTTGCGTTCATCATCTTGTCGTGCATCTCGCGCATGGCCTTCATGCGCTCTTGCATAGCCGGCATCGCCATCGCGCGCGCCGCGTCCGTCGCGTCGGGGTGGTGGCCGGCGTGCTGGTCCGCCTTGACTGTGTTCGGTGCGCCCGGGCTGGCGCAGGCCGAGACGAGGGCAAGGGTCGTGACTGCGGCAAGGGTCTTGAGTGATGACATTTGGATCTCCTGACGGATCAGCGCGAGCAGTAACTCGCAATGGAAGGAAGCGTTGTCCTGTCTGGTGCGGCGGGCGCCGCAAGCGGCGCGGCCAAGTGCAAAGCCGCCGGCACGGGAGCGAGTCCCGCCAGCGGCCAGGCTGATGGCGCTATAGCGTCAGACGCAGAAAGCGAATGACCAGCGGCGGCCCCTGGGAACCGGGGCGCTCCAGCGATTGCCGAAAACCGGCGCCGCCGATGGCAACGATCGCGCTCCACGGGGCGGCCGCGGTGAGCAAGGTCGCACTCAGATCGACGACCGGCAGCTTGACCTTCGCGATTGCCGAAGACTCATCGTCGCAGAACTTTAAGCAGCTTCCCTTGCCGGAGTCCGGTCCATGGTCGTAGTGGCGGACCGCCTCAGCTTGCTCGTGATGAGATTCGATGGAAGAAGAAATCGGCGCACTGGCATGCGCGTCATGCTCCGTGATGCCGACCTGCAGGTTCGCGCGTTCAACCGTCCCTGCCGGCGCCAGCGCACATGCGTTGACAACGCCTGCCGCCAGGGCCAACACCCAGACCACCAGCGTCGCCCAGGCGGTGCGACGGAGTCCTCGGCGGGTGAAGTTAAGGGCCGGCATCGATTGAGTGTGAGTCACTGCAGACTACGACTCCGTGCGGTGGCGCACATGATCTGCGTCAATGGGGGGCGCAGCGATCCACCCGTGGAACTCTTACTTCCGCATGAGCGTGACGGAAAGCTTCGCCGTCGTATTGGTCTTGTTGCTCCACATCCAA
>CALQBT020000250.1 GCA_943328885.2 Bordetella parapertussis
AGGATCACACAGGTCGGTAATATTCTCGCGCGCAGTGCGCATGCCCATGGCGTGACGACGTGCGACCGCATCCGGTCGACCTTCATCGGCCTGTAGACGATGCAGTTCCAACGCTTCCTGAAGATCCCGGCGCGGACCCACGGACGCCTGCAATGTCAGGCCTTTGACCATCTCCTCGACATCGCCAGCTTCGATCACGAACATGATCTGGCCACCGTTGACCAACTCGCCCTTCGCGATCCGAACGCTTGTGACAAATCCGCTAAAGGGTGCCTCAACCACGTGTTCCATCTTCATGGCCTCAAGAACGCACAGTATGTCCCCTCGGCGTATGCTTGAACCTTCAGCGGTGCTGAGTTCCAGCACTGTGCCAAGCGTCGGTGCACGCAAAATGGAGGGGTCGTCGGCCAGGTCAATCGGCGCGGTCGTCGTCGAGGAAATATCGCGCGACACTTCCGCCAAAGCGGCGGCACGTTCCATCGTCCGCTGCTGAGCGATCGCGCCCAATGCCTCAAGATTCAATTCAACAAACCGCGTCGTGACTCGGCCTGCACGAAAGGACGGGTCGCCGGCAATGGCCTCGAGCATGCCTAGGTTGGTTTGAACCCCTCCCAATATGAACTGTCGCAGCGCGCGCTGGCCCTTGTCCACAGCCATCGCATAGTCAGGTGCGTGGCAATGCACGACCAGTTTGGCCAGCAGTGGATCGAAGCTACGACTTGGGCTTGCGCCTTCGCGAACGAAAGTCTCAATCCGGATGCCTTGGCCCGTCGGCACCTCGAAACGTGTGACCGTCCCAGTCGCCAAAGCAGACGCTGACGTGTTCATGCTCAAGCGGTATTGGATCGCATAACCCTTGGGGGAGCCGATGTCTGATTGTGCGAGCCCGACAGATTGAAGCGTACCGCCCATCGCCAGATCGATCTGCGCGCGCACAAGATCGACGCCATAGACCTCTTCCGTCACGGTGTGTTCAACTTGCAGTCTCGGATTGGCCTCGATGAAAACGAAGCCCTCGCTCAGTTCTGGCGCCACCAAGTATTCGAAGGTACACAAACCCTGCAAGCCACAGGCATGAGCCATGCGAAGAGACACTTCCCGCAGTTTTTCACGCAGCCGCGGTTGTAGTCCAGGCGCGGGCGCGATTTCCACCAACTTTTGGTGGCGCTGCTGCACGCTGCAGTCACGGTCACCCAGATGGCAGACGTCTCGGCCATCGCCCACCACCTGCACCTCGATATGACGTGCATTGTCAACATACTGCTCGATGTAGAGGGTGTCGTTGCCGAAGGCCATTGACGCCTCTGAACGACAGCGCACGAACGCCGAATCCAATTGCGCCAGAGTCTCGATCTCACGCATGCCCCGACCACCACCGCCCGCCACTGCCTTGATGATCGCCTTGCTGCCCAGGGGCAGTGTCACGAAAAATTGGCGCATCCACTCGAGAGAAGTCGGCTCGCTGCTGCCTGGTGCGAGCGGGACACCCTGCTCAAGGGCAAAAGCTCGGGCGCGCACCTTGTCACCAAACAACGCCAGCACTTCGGCCCGGGGACCCACAAAGGTCAATCCGTGCAGCGCACAACTAGCAGCAAAAGCGGCGTTCTCGCTCAAAAAACCATAACCGGGATGAATCAAGGTGCAACCTGCTTGCGTTGCTGCGCGCACGATGGCTTCGATGTCAAGGTATGCCGGCGCGCCAGCCATCTTCAGCGCAATCGACTCATCCGTCGCGAAGCGATGAGGCGAATTCTCGTCGTCCAAGGAATAAATGGAGAGCGTCGGCAACCCCAACTCCTGCGCAGCGAACGCAATCCGCAGCGCGATCTCGCCACGATTGGCAATGAGTAATTTTTCTTTCACCGCTGTCGACTCATCGATGCAAAAAAACGGCTCTTTTTATCAGCCATGAACTGGTCTCCCCGTACGAAGCTTCATCACTCTTGTCTACCGGCCGGCTGAGTGTTTCGCCGACGACCAGCCGCAGAACTGCCTTTAGATCGCCAAGGCTCGATGCCATCAAACTTGTCCATCGACGCCAAATGGCGTTGCGTCATTCATTGCACCACTCGTGAACTTCTTGCTAGAAGCCACCATTTCGCCTTCAACCAACACGCGATCCGCGGCCGAGCGCAGCAATCGCGTCACGATCGACCCCCCACTCGGTCAGCACGGCGTCAGTGTCTTCACCGATCGCCCTCGGCTTCTGCCCTAGGCGGCCTGGTGTCAAAGAAAAGCGTGGCGCTGAACCCGGTTGCAGATGTCCATCGACCTCGATGAAGCTGCCTCGCGCCACATTGTGTGGGTGGCGCATAGCTTCATCCAGATCGAGCACCGGCGCGAAGCAGGCATCACTGCCTTCTAGCAATTCGCACCATTCGTCTCGACTTCGCGTGGCGAAGACTGCCTCAAGGCGAAGCTTGAGCCCAGGCCACAATTTGCGGTCGTTCTGCGCACTCAGTTCCACTTCGTTGGAAAGCCCCAGTTTTTCGATCAACAACGCATAAAACTGCGGTTCGATCGCGCCAACACTGACCCACTTGCCGTCGGCACATCGGTAAGGGTTGTAAAAAGGCGACCCGCCGTCAAGAACATTGCTGCCCCGCGGACCCAGCATCCCCGCGGCGTGCGACTCGTAGAACGCGCCCATCAACGAGGCCGATCCCTCGACCATTGAGCAATCCACCACCTGCCCCTGCCCACTTCGCTGCGCGTGCATAACTGCTGCCAAAAGGCCAAGTCCAAGGTACAAGGCACCGCCGCCGAAATCACCGACCAAGTTCAGTGGCGCAACCGGTCGCTCGGCTGTGCCGACCGAGTGCAGCGCACCACTCAGCGAAATGTAGTTGATATCGTGCCCAGCACTGTGCGCCATGGGACCGGTCTGCCCCCAGCCGGTCATCCGGGCGTAGACGAGCTTGGGATTGCATGCAAGTGCCGGTCCCGGCCCGATGCCCAAGCGCTCCATGACGCCGGGCCGAAAACCTTCAATCAATGCATCAGCTTTGCTGATCAGTGCGAGGGCCACCTCGATCGAGGCGGACTGCTTCAAGTCCAACGCGACCGAGCGGCGCCCACGGGTCAGCCTCTCGGGCGCCTTCCCTGCGTTGAGCGTGCGATCGATGCGGACCACCTCAGCACCGAGATTGGCGAGCAACCCGGCGCAGAACGGCGCCGGACCTAGGCCTGCGAACTCGACAATCTTGAGGCCCACCAATGGGCCTTGAAGCACGTCTTGCATGGTATTTTCCCCGGTTGCTACCGAATCTGCCTGCGTTAAATCCTCGATCGGCCTCGCCCAGACTTCTGCGCTGAGCCTCGCCCTATGGACATCCGGCTCGAAGCCCCTGCTGCCGTGCTTGGCGACATCGACCAGACCAGACATTTTGCAAACGACGTGCGAAAAACACGAAGTCGCAGCGAACAGTCAAATTCGCCCGCTATTTATCGAAAAAATGCAGATGCCAGAGTCCAATTCGATCTGCGAAATAGGTACAAAAATCTCGCAAACGTTTACAAAAGTCGGTTCACTGAATGCGCATTTTTTGTCTCAAAAAGCATCACCGATTTGACTCTGGGGCGAACATGCGGCGCACATACCGCGCGTACTCCTGGGCGATCGCATCGGCGCTGAGTCGACTTCCTGGGCGGTACCACCTTGGCAGCAAAGTCATCGCGCCCATGATCCAGTTGACAGCCAAGGACAATTCGACTTGCGCACAACTCCCGTCATTCACACCAGCGGCAACCAATTCACGCAACTGACGGTCCATCTTGCGCATCCTATTCAGCAGCGCGGGCATCTCTGCGGACGGCGCGGAACGCAACTCCAAGGTGGTGGCGCATGCCCCCAACTCTGATGTGATACCCACCACGTAAAACTGGACAAACTCAGCGATTCGATCAAGGCCGCTGGCGTCTAGAGCGAGTGCCTTCGCCAGCGCATCATCGGCGACCTGGCGCCCCAATGTGAAGCAGCACATCAGTATTTCGCTTTTATCTGAGAAGTAGTAATACAACGCTGTCTTGGTCAATCCGAGGCGTGCCGCAATCTGCCCCATAGACGCATTGTGGAAGCCAACCTCACTAAACAAGGTTCCCGCCTCGCGCAAGATTTGCCGCCGACGGACATCGCGCACCTCGGCCCGCTGCTCGTCATCAGACCAACGGCGCGACACTGCCATGCGGCCCATTCAGATTTTCTGCCGACGAATCACAATGCCAGCTTTCTCGCGATCCCAGGTGTCAGCAGTCACGCCTTCGCCACGAATCAGATGCTTTTGCACCTTCTGCGTTGGTGTCTTCGGAAGCTCCAAGACGATTCGTACGTAGCGCGGCACCATGAAATGAGCCATCCGGGGAATCAAGTACTCGATCAACTGCTTTGGATCAATCTCGACACCCGGTTGCGCGACCAGCGCGACCAGCACCTCATCCTCGCCCAGTTCGCTCGGTACCGCCACCACCGCGCATTCCTGCACCGAGGGATGTGCGCCGACTTCGGCTTCGACCTCGAAGGACGAGATGTTCTCGCCGCGGCGGCGAATGGCATCCTTCATTCGATCAACAAAGAAAAAATTTCCATCGACATCTTGGCGAAACGCATCACCCGTGTGAAACCAACCGTTCCGCCAAGCGCGCGCGGTCGCTTCTGGGTTGCCAAAGTAGCCGCTGTTCATTGACCATGGCCGATCGGCGCGAATCATCAACTCACCAATTTCGCCTGACGCTAGCTCGCAGTCGTTCTCGTC
>CALQBT020000251.1 GCA_943328885.2 Bordetella parapertussis
GGCGATTGACAAGTACTGCTAAAGCGTTGGTGTCGCTCCTTCGTCCGGGCTTCGCCGCGCATGCGGTGAAACGGACGTCAGGAGTACAAGATGAAAAGTGAAAATTCCACAGGCGCGTCGGTTCAGGCCGACTGGTTGACCCGGCTGGGTGTCGTTGGTCTAACGGCCATCGCGGCACCCGTGCTGGCGGCGCTGGCGACCGAGACGCCGCTGCTGCTGATTGGCCCACACGGCACCGCCAAAAGCCTGTTGCTGACCCGAACTGCCGAGGCGCTGCAAATCCCGTTTCGGCACTACAACGCCAGCCTTCTGAACTTTGACGACTTGGTGGGGTTCCCGGTGCCGGCACCCGACCGCACGCTCGAGTACATCAAGACACCGGCCTCGATCTGGGGCGCAGGCGCGGTGATTTTCGACGAGATCAGTCGCTGCCGTCCGGACGTCCAGAACAAGCTGTTCCCGATCATCCATGAGCGCCGGGTGCAGGGCTTGCTGCTGCCAGAACTGCGACATCGTTGGGCGGCAATGAACCCGCCGGCCACGGAAGACCAGGACAGCGGCTACGCGGGCTCAGAGCCCTTGGACAAAGCGCTTGCAGACCGCTTTGGCTTTGTGGTGCAGATGCCTGCGTGGAGCGGATTCAGCAAAGGCCAGCAGTTGGCAGTCATCCGCGCTGGCGACGACGGCGTCAGCCCTGAGGGCCGGAAGAACCTGGCCGACCTTCTGGGTCGCACGCAAGACCTGCTCAGTGGCATGAGCGCCGACTTCGAGGACGGCATCGCCGACTATGTGCAGACCCTGCTGCCCTTGCTGTCGCAGGCCGGCATCGCACTGAGCCCGCGCCGGGCCAACCTGCTGTACCGGGCCGTGCTGGCGGTCAACGCGGCGTCGCAGGCTATCGACCCGGGCAACGATGTGTCTGACTCGGTCTTGTTGGCGCTGAGGTCTTGCCTGCCGCAGAGAGCCGAGGGCATTCCGGTCCCTGAAGTCAAACTGCTTGCCGCCCATCGGGAGGCGATCCGTGCGGTCAAACTCAGCCCGAATGACCCGATGCGCGCGATCCTGGCAGCGACCGACCCATTGGACAGGCTGAAACTCGCGATCCAGGCAAATCGCTTGCTGAAGGGAGAGTTTTCTAGGGTCACGGCCGATGCGTTGGCACAACTGCCGGTCGGCGCCAGGGAGGCCGCGATCGTCCACCTGTTTGAGACGGGCGCGGTCGGACGACTGAATGCTGCCGTCGCTTCTCAAATCGGTGAGATCTACCGCGACATCGCCACGCCCCCGGAGTTCAGCGAGACCCTGAGTGCCTCGAGCAGCAGGTACACAACCTGGGGTCGGATCAAGGACCTGCTGGCTCGGTTGGACCCCCAAGACCCGCGCGCCCATTTTCATGCCAACGCGGTGGCATCGCTGTTCGCCAGAAAGCAGTTGCTGACGCCCGATGATGCCGAGAAATCTTTCGCGGCTTTCTCTGCGACCGACCAGCGCGTGAGGCTGGCGTGAGCGAGCACACCCAGTTGCTGCACAACATGAGCACACCGCCCAAAAGCGTCGTGAAGTACACGGGACTTGGCGGTGCACCGTCGCGCAGCAGGCCCGGGTTTGCTGAGGCGGCATCACGCAACAGTTCAAGTGGCGGCCCGTTTGGCAAAGCCGTGCGCTTCAATTTGCCCGCGGCCTTTCGAGGGGCGAGCACTGAAAAAGTCCTTGCCGCTTTGGAAGCGCATGCCCAGGTCGATGCGCAAACCCCGCCCGATCGTCGCCTGATTGCGTTGATCAATCGCCGTGCGGCTGAGTTGCCCTTGCCCGACGGCTGCGCTGTGATCAAGGTGGAACCGAAGCAGGAGGTGCTGTGGGGCGACTTGCTGTCGGCCCTGGCGGTCTTGAGCAAGTCGACCGATACCGTCTGGCTGCGCAGCAAGTCACCCAGCCTCAGTTGGGCGCTGCAACGAAGCTCTATCTCGTTGCTGGTCCCGCCTGCATTTGCAGCTCGGCTGTTGGAGGCCAGGCCATGAAACCAGAAACCTTTCTCGAGAGTAGTCTTGCTGAACGGATCTTGGATGCGTTCCCGAGCGGCTCTTACGCATTGGCCGGACTTCTGAGGCTGCTCGACATCGTCGAGACCGAGGATGTGCCAACGGCTGCGGTTGAATGCAAGGTGCAGCCGCGGATGCTGATCAATCCGCGGTTCGTCGAGCAGCATGCGGCCACGCCAGAGAAGCTGCTGATGCTGGTCATGCATGAACTGCACCATGTGCTGCTCGGGCACACGACGCTGTTTCCACGCCAGACCCAGGTCCAGAACTTCGTCTTCGATGCGGTGATCAACGGCGTGGTCTGCCGGATGTTTCCAAAGGTCGACTACACCGCGTTCTTCACGGAATATTATCGGGACGACCAATTCCCGGAGTGCCTGCTCAGGCCTGCAAAGGATTGGCCGCACCGATCCACCAGCCCGGCGCCAGGGTTTGCGCTGCTGCCCGAGCCGCTACGCCGGCAAGCGATCGAGGTGCATGAGGCCTTGTACTCTGACGCGGGCGCCAGCTACTACGAGGTCTACAACCTGTTGCCCACCGTGTTGGCCGAATTCGGTGAGGGAGGCAGCCTGAGCATCCCGCTTCTGGGTGGGCACGAAGACAAGGGCGACGCGAATTCGGAACTTGCCCAGCAGTCGCCGCTGCTGTTCGAGATCGTTCGCGACTTGGTCGAGCAGTGGCCGCAGCCACCCGATCCGATCAAAGGCCGGTCTTTGTCCGATGTGCTGAAAACATCATCGTTCACACCGTTGACGACACCGTCAAACCGCTTTGTCCTACGCAGCCTGATCCGCAAGGTAGCGGGCAGCCAGGCAACGGGACGGGTCAGGCGTCTTTCATCCGACGCCACGACCGTGCAAAGCCCGATTCCCTCTGGGGGTCGGCGATCAACGGTTCTGCAAGCGCTGGGGTTTGAGCCGCTGCTGCACGCGACGACAGCGCCCTGGACGCGCCATCGCCCCACCGGCGAACTGGTTCGGATCTACCTCGACGTCTCGGGCAGCATGGACCGGGTGCTGCGAGACCTGTACGGCGCCGTTCTGGACTGCGCGGGCTTGGTCTTCCCGACTGTTCACCTGTTTTCGACGGTGATCGCTGACATCACGCTTCGCGAGCTTCGATCAGGAACGTGCAAGTCCAGCGGCGGAACCGACATCGCCTGTGTCGCCAACCATATGCACAGGAACAAGGTGGCACGCGCTGTCGTGATCACCGATGGGTGGGTTGGCATTCCAGGCGGCCAACACAAGCAAACCCTGGCATCGATGCGCCTGGGCGTCGCCTATCTGGGCCAGAACATCAACGAACACGACCTGGCTGATGTCGCAGACCACAAAGCAACCCTAACGATCGGAGATCAAGCATGACCAAGCAACTGTTCCCGGCTGAATTCATTTTTCCCGGGCATCCCGACAAGCTGAGCGATGCGATTGCTGACGCCTTGGTGCTTGAAGCCTGGCGCAGGCAAGCCCGTGCACTGGTCGGTGTGGAGGTCGCCGTCCACCGCGACCATGTGTACGTGACAGGCCGCATTGGCTGCGCCGACGCGCAAAGCATCAACGTGACGGCAATCGTCCGCGAGGTGTACCGCAGCGCGGGCTACCACGAGGGCTGGTATCCATCGCCCGCCGACGTGCAGGTGGTGTCCAATCTTTGCCTGGGGCCGCTCGAGGACGGAGAAGCAGAGTTCAGAGACCTGTCCGATGACCAGGCCATCTGCATCGGCTACGCGAACGACATCACTGCCACAAACCATTTACCGGTCGAGCAATGGTTGGTCGGCAGGCTCGCCAAGCGCCTCTATGCGCTGAAAGACCTGAGCCCTGAACTGCAGCTCGGCCCGGACGGCAAGGTGATGATCATCATCGAGCGGGACGGCGCTGGTGACCGCTGTCGTTGGAGACTTGCCGGCTTCAGTTGCTCGCTGCAGCAAAAGACCGCATCGGACGAGGTGGCACTACACCGTGCAGTGCGACTGGCGCTGCAAGACGAGCTTGCCCTTGCAGCGCGAGAACTGCCAGGCTTGAGCGCCACGCTGCCCGAGCAGATGACGGTCAACGGCGCGGGCTCATTCGAGGTGGGCGGGCCAGAGGGCGACAACGGTCTGTCGGGCAAGAAGCTCGTGGTCGACGCTTATGGCCCAAGAATCGCCATCGGCGGCGGCGCATGGTCGGGCAAGGACTTTTTCAAGGCAGACCGCGCCGGCGGCCTGCATGCCAGGAGGCTGGCGAAGGCCATCGTTCGCCTGGGCTTGGCGACCGAGGCCACGGTGACCTTGGGATGGTTTCCAGGCGACCGCTCGGCCCGACTGATCCGGGTCGCCGGCCAAGACGGCCAACTGCTCGATGCAGCGCTGCTGGAGAAGATTTTCGATCTGAGCCTGAAACGCAGCGGAACGTGTTTTCCGGTCGACGACTTGGTGCAGGTGGCCCGGTGGGGACATTTTTCGTCACCCGATTTGCCGTGGGAGGCCATCGAACTCATTTGAGGGCGACGACCCGGGCTGGGCGCCGCCGACATCAATTCGCGGGCTGCGCTGACGCCTGTTGGCAGCCGAGGCCACACCGAAGACTGCGCCTGACTGCTAGACTGGCAATGTTCCTACATCAAGGGAGAACTTCATGCAGACCATCAACGTGCGGCAGCTCAAATCGAACCCGTCCACCGCAC
>CALQBT020000252.1 GCA_943328885.2 Bordetella parapertussis
CTGTTGTCATCCCCGGAGCCCTGATGTCATTTCTCGATCCCGTGCTGGTGCTTGAACTCCTGACGCTGGGCTTGTGCACCGGTTTTCTGGCCGGCCTGCTGGGCATAGGCGGCGGCATGCTGATGGTGCCGTTTCTGACCTTCATCTTCAGCCACCGCGGCATCGAGCAAGGCATGGCGGTGAAGATGGCGATCGCCACCGCGATGGCGACCATCTTGTTCACCTCGATCGCCAGCGTTCGCGCCCACCACAAGCGTGGCGCGGTGCGCTGGGTCCTGGTGCGCAAGCTGGTACCTGGCATCCTGATCGGCGGCCTGCTGTCGGGGGCCGGCATCTTCGCCGCGCTCAAGGGCCAGGCGCTGGCGCTGCTGTTCGTCGCTTTCGTCGTCTTCTCGGCCACCCAGATGCTGATCAACCGCAAACCCAAGCCCAGCCGCCAGATGCCGGGGCCGCTGGGCGCGGGTGCGGCGGGCGGTGCGATCGGCCTGATTTCCGGCCTGGTCGGCGCCGGTGGGGCCTTCATCTCGGTGCCGTTCATGACCTGGTGCAACGTCGCCATGGGCCAGGCCGTGGCCACCAGCGCGGCGTTGGGTTTCCCGATCTCGCTCGCCACCACGCTGGGCTATGTGATCGCTGGCTGGAACCTGCCATCTGCCGCACCCGGTGCATCAGGCTATCTGATGCTGCCTGCGCTGGTCGTGATCGCAGCGGCCAGCGTGCTGAGCGCCCCGCTGGGCGCGCGCTGTGTGCATTCGATGGACACCCGGCATTTGAAGAAGGTGTTCGCCGTGCTGCTGTATGGCTTGGGCAGCTATATGGCCTGGCGCGTGCTCGGCGGCAACTGAAAGTAGCCGTCGCGCCTGAGCCGGCAAATCGAGCAGGCTGCTGAGCGCCCCAAGGCCGGCCGAAGCCGGCCGCCCCCCGTGGGGATCAAGCAAAGTGGCAAAGCCACATTTGCTTGAGAGCGCCCCAAGGCCGGCCGAAGCCGGCCGCCCCCCGTGGGATCAAGCAAAGTGGCAAAGCCACATTTGCTGAGAGCAGGAGAGCCGAACCGCCCGGCCACGGCCAGCGGCCGTCCCGGTCTGTGTTTCAGCGCGACTCAAAGCGAATGCGGGCCAGGGCCACGCAGTTGCCGCCGCGACGCCCGGCCTCGTCCAATGCCGCCGAACAAGCTGCCATCAATTCGGCGGGGTCGCTGGCGGTATGGGGATAGCTTGCCACCCCCATCGCCACACTGAAACGCAGATCCTCGCCGTCCAGCATCACGATCTGGGTCGCGCACTGGCGACGCAGCCCCTCCATCCGCGCATGCGCGGTGGCCAGCCCCACGCCCGAGAGCAAGACCGCGAAACGCTGCTCATCGATCCGACAAGAGGCGTCCATCGCCCGGATGTTGCCGCGCAGCAGGCCAGCCATCGCTTCGCCGATACGGTCGCGGGCCGGCGCGCCCAGCGCGCTGACCTTCTCACCCGGCGCATCGATGGCTAGGTAGACCAGCGCAAACTCGCGGTGCTCGCGGCTCGACAGATCGAGCTCACGGCGCATCTGGTCGTCGAATCGGGCAGGGTTGTACAGGCCGCGGGTCGACTCGCCAAGGCCCTGGTCAGCCAACTCCCGGCGCAGCTTCAGGTTGAGCAGTTGCTGCTGCTCGAGCTGGTCGAGCGCCTGCCGCAGTTGTGCGTCACGCCGGCGCTGCGGTGCCAGGTCCTGCCAGATGCTGCAGATCAGCACTTCACCGACATCGACCGTTGAAGCGCTCATGGCGAGCCGCAAGACCTGGAACTCGCGCAGCTCACCGCGCAGCTCGAGCCGGTGCTCGCTGACCAGCGCGCCGCTTTGCGCCACAGCGGTGTGGTCGGCAGCGCGCAACAGCGCGGCGGCCGCCGGGTCCAGCAGTTCGGCGTCGCTGCGCCCTGGCATCTCCGACCAAGGACAACCCAGTATTTCGGCCAGCGCCTGATTGGCCAGCAGGTAGCGACCGTCGCCGGCCCGTTTGACGCCGAGAGCCAGCCCCTGATGCCTGGCCCAGGCCAGCAGCGACCGCGCCAACCCAGCGTCGACAAGCGGCCTGGCAAGCTCGGGCTCGGGCAGCAAGCCATGCGGCGTGGCAACAGCGTGGGTCATCATGGCAAGGTCGAAGAAAGCGGGCGAGGAGGTCGGGACGGGGGAGAGCTCGATTCTGAAGACTCGGCCACCGCGCCACAAGCCGAGCCTGTACCGGTCCCCCCAGGCCGATGATACCGAGCGCAGTGGCGCTGCAATGGCGCTGCAATGGCGCAGAATGCCGACGCGCCGCCCAGCGTTCGGGTCGCTCGCTGGCCTCGCTGCCTGGTGCCCGCCGGGACAAGCCCGAGCCGTTCAGCCTGGCAAGCTTGCGGTCTGCACGGGATCGAGCAGGCAGGCTTGGGCCCGGAACTTGCTGAGTACTGAACAACCACCATCTGGACTGAGGCCATGGGCATCGCGCAATACATCAAGGAGATAGGCCGCGGCAGCCAAGGCGCCAGGTCGCTCGACATGGCACAAGCCCGCGACCTGATGGGCCAGGTGCTCGACGGCCAGGTCAGCGATCTGGAAATCGGCGCATTTGCACTGGCCATGAGGATCAAGGGCGAAACCGTCGACGAGTTGCTGGGCTTTGCCCAGGCGACCCAGGCACGTTGCCTGGCGGTGGTCAGCGACGAGCCGGTGATCGTGATCCCGAGCTACAACGGTGCGCGCCGTCTGCCCAACCTGACCCCCTTGCTGGCGATGCGCTTGGCGCAAGAAGGCGCGCGCGTGCTGGTACACGGTCCGCTGCAAGATCCTGGGCGCGTGACCAGCGCAGAGATCTTCCAGGCGCTGGGCTTGCCGCCGGCCGAGGCCCAGGCCGGCATCGACAAACGCTGGCAACGCCATCAACCCGCATTTGTCACGACCGACACGCTGTGCGCTGGCTTGCAGCGCCTGCTCGATGTGCGCCGGGTGGTCGGTCTGCGCAACTCGGGCCACACGGTGGCCAAGCTGCTGCAACCGGTGATCGGCGCGCCAGCGCTGCGCTTGGCCAGCCACACCCACCCCGAATTCGGCACGCTGATGGCCGGCTTCGCCGAGCGCAGCGCCGGCGACATGATGCTGTTGCGAGGCACCGAAGGCGAGGCGGTCGCCGACCCAAGGCGCTGTCCCAAACTCGATGTCTGGCTGGGCGGCCAATGGCAGGCCGAGCTGTCGTGCCCGCTGCAAGAAGGTGTGCTCGCTGAGCTGCCTGTGCTGCCACGCCAGATTGACGCCGCCACCGTGGCGGTCTATATCCAGGGCGTGATCGCCGGGGAAAAACCCTGCCCGGCACCGCTGGACAAGCAGGTCGATCTGCTGCTGCGCGCCCTGAAACAACTGCCAGGCTGAACCCGGCCAAGACACGAGAGCGGGCGAAGATAATCGCCCGCCATGTCCAGCCTGCCGCCATCGACCTTCGACGCCGTCGTGCTGGGCGCAGGCGCGGCAGGGTTGTTGTGCGCCGCCATCGCCGGTCAGCGCGGGTTGAAGGTGCTGCTGATCGACCATGCGGACAAGGTGGCCGAGAAGATCCGCATCTCCGGCGGCGGGCGCTGCAACTTCAGCAACCGCGACACCACGCCGGCGCAGTTTCTGTCGGCCAATCCGGATTACTGCCGGTCGGCACTGGCGCGCTACACGACGACCGATTTCCTCGACCTGGTGCGCCGGCACGGCATCGCTTTCCATGAAAAGCACAAGGGTCAGCTGTTCTGCGACGACTCGTCCGAGCAGATCATCGCGATGCTGTTGGCCGAATGCGCCAGCGGCGCAGTGCAGCGCTGGCAGCCCTGCGCGGTGACGGCGCTGCGATCGCTCGACCCGGGCTTCGAACTCGACACCGACCGCGGCACGGTACGGGCGGCACAACTGGTCGTGGCCACCGGCGGGCTGTCGATCCCCAAGATCGGCGCGACCGACTTCGGCTACCGGCTGGCGCGCCAGTTCGGTCACAAGATCGTCGAACCGCGCCCTGCGCTGGTGCCGCTGAGCTTCGACCTCGCCGCCTGGGCGCCGTTCGTGCCGCTGGCCGGTGCCTCGCTGGCGGTGGGCATCGCCTGCAGCAGCGGTCGCCGCAAAACCAGCTTCCACGAGGACTTGCTGTTCACCCACCGCGGCTTGAGCGGCCCGGCGGTGTTGCAGATCTCGAGCTACTGGCGCCCTGGCGAGGCGCTGACGATAGACCTGCTGCCGGGCCAGGACGCTGCGCAGTGCTTGCGCGAGGCCAAACAGCAATCGAAGCGCCAACTCGGCAACGCGCTGGCTGAGCTGCTGCCACAGCGCCTGGCCGATGCCTGGCTGATCCGGCTTGGCATGGATGCGGCCAAGCCCATGCCCGAGCTGCGCGACCGCGATCTACAGCGCCTGGCCGAATCGCTGACGCACTGGACGCTGACACCTAGCGGCACCGAAGGGTTTCGCAAGGCTGAGGTCACCGCCGGCGGCGTCGACACGCGCGAGTTGGACTCGCGCAGCATGGCCAGCAAACGCCAACCCGGACTGCACTTCATCGGCGAGGTGGTCGACGTGACAGGGTGGCTGGGCGGCTACAACTTCCAATGGGCCTGGGCCAGTGCGGCGGCCTGTGCACGGTCTCTGGTCTGATGCCGCGAATTCGCAGTAGAATCCGCGCTTTGCTGGTAAACCGCGCGTCGATTCC
>CALQBT020000253.1 GCA_943328885.2 Bordetella parapertussis
CCAGGGTCTGGTCCATGAAGGACAGCGCCTCGCCGACCGCAGCCTGCAGTTCGGCGCCGCTGGCCAGCAAGGCCGCCAGCGCGGCGCTCAAGGTGTCGCCGGCACCGACAAACGAGGTCTCGAACATCTCGAACTTTTCGCCGGTCAGCGCACCGCTGGGCGAGGCCAGCACGTTGTCGATGAACTGCTCGGCGCCGGCCTTGCCGCTCTTGGCCGCGAGCATGATGCCCGTCACCAGCACGAAGCGCGTGCCATGCTCGCCGGCGGCCACGGCGAGTTCGCGTGCCGAGGCAGGGCGCTCGCTGTCCCAATCTGGCAGCAAGAAGTCGGTCAAGGTCTTGTGGTTGCCCACCAGCACCTCGGTGGCGGGCAGGATCAGTTCGCGAAAGGCCTCCAGGTAGGGCTGTGCTTGGTCGTCATCGAGCCAACCCAGGTTGGGCAGGAAGGACACCAGCGGCACGTCGGGGTAGTCCGAGAGGATTTCTGCGACGGCGCTGACCGCTTCGGCGCTGCCCAGAAAGCCCACTTTCCAGGCCGCGACGGTGATGTCCTCCAGCACGGTGCGGGCTTGCTCGGCCACCACATCGGCGTCGATCGCGTGGTGGTCGAAGATCTCGGCTGTGTCGCGCATCAGGATGCTGGTGGTCACCGGCAGCGCATGCGCCCCCATCGCCGCCAGCGTGCACACATCGCCTGCCAGGCCGCCTGCGCCACTGGGGTCGGCGGCGTTGAAACTCATCACGCAGGCTGGTGCCGCTGCGTCCAGAAGTGCAGGATCGCCGACCTCGGCCGCTGAGTCGTCTTGGGGTGGTTTGAGGCTAGCGGTCATGAACGAATCCGTTGATTTTCAAGAGCATGGGTGACGCCAGGAGCGACCCCGGGAGATCAGAAACATTTGCTGCGGTCCCGCTGCAGCCCGGTTTGAGGGTCAAACTGCTTGGCTACAATGCTCGCTTCATTGTAGTGATCTGCCCAACAACGTGAATGCTGCTCGTACCTGGATGTGCTTGATCTGCGGCTGGATTTATGACGAGGCTGCGGGTGACCCCGAGCACGGCATAGCACCAGGGACTGCCTGGGCCGATGTGTCGATGAACTGGACCTGCCCCGAGTGCGGTGCGCGCAAGGAAGATTTCGAGATGGTTCAGCTCTGAGCGGTCCGGCCGCGGCCTGAGGCCGCAGCGAGCAGATTTGTCCAGGAGCCGATGTGGACGAACCCCGAATCGCGGTGGTCAGCACCAAGGTGTTGGTGATCGACGACAGCAACACCATCCGGCGCAGCGCCGAGATCTTTCTGCGCCAGGGCGGGCACGAGGTGGTGCTGGCCGAGGATGGTTTCGACGCGCTGGGCAAGATCAACGATCACGCGCCGCAGCTGGTCTTCTGCGACATCTTGATGCCGCGACTCGACGGCTACCAGACCTGCGCCATCATCAAGCGCAATCCACGCTTTGCCCATGTGCCTGTGATCATGCTGTCGTCCAAGGACGGTTTGTTCGACAAGGCGCGCGGGCGCATGGTCGGCTCTGACGACTACCTCACCAAGCCTTTCAGCAAAGAGCAGTTGCTGCGCGCTGTGGAGCGCTTCGGCGCCGGTGCCGGGCCTGGCCGCTGAAACGACGAGCGCGCACGGCGACCGGCTTTTGCTGACAACTGGGCGAATTGGCGTTCGGATCGACACTTGTTCGGGGGGGCTGCTCAGGGCCGAACTGCGGTCTGGGCGCAGTGGTCCTTGGTAGCATCGGCGCCACGGTCTGCCCGGCATCTGTCGGGTTTGGGGTCACGGTGCGGAGGCTGCCGGAACGGCGGTTGGCGGCCTGAACTCAGGTCTCGGCAATGCGGGGAGAACACCATGGCGGTGCGGAAGATATTGCTGGTCGATGACTCCAGGACTGAGTTGCATGTGCTGTCGGCCTTGCTGCTCAAGCGCGGCTACTCGGTGCGCACGGCAGAAAATGGCGCCCAGGCCTTGCTCAGCCTGGCTGAGGACCGGCCAGACCTGGTGTTGATGGATGTGGTGATGCCGGGCCAGAACGGTTTCGAGCTCACCCGCACCATCACCCGTGATCCGCGGTATGCGGGATTGCCGGTGATCATCTGCACCAGCAAGAACCAGGCAACCGACCGGGTCTGGGGCCTGCGTCAGGGCGCGTGCGACTATGTCGTCAAGCCGGTGCAGGCCGATGAGTTGATCGCCAAGATCAAGCAGCTCGGTTGAGCTGCCAACCCGCCGTCGGCCTGCGCAAGACCCACCGAAGATGGCCGACAAGCAAGCACTGCGTGAACTGCAGACCCGCTTGGCCGAGCGCCTGCAGCGGACCCGCCTGGAGCAGCCGGGCCTATCCTGGCTGGCAGTCGACTGCGCCGGCCAGGGCTTGCTGCTGGCGTTGCGGCAGGCGGGTGAGATCTTCAAGCCCGCCGCCTTGCTGGCTGTGCCCAACACCCAGCCCTGGCTTGCGGGCTTGGTCAATCTGCGCGGCGGGGTCTACACCGCGGTCGATCTGGCGGCCTTTCTGGGCTTGCGTCAACCGGGCCCGCCAGCGGCCACCGCGCGGCTGGTCGGTTTCAACGCGGCGCTCGAGATCAACTGTGCGCTGTTGGTCGATCGGCTCGAAGGTTTGCGTCACGCCGCCGAACTGCAGCCCGAACCCGAGCCCGCCGACAATGCTTTGCGGCCGGCTTTCGCTCTGGGGCGCTGGGTCGATGGCGCTGGCCGGATCTGGCAAGAGATCGATCTCTCGGAACTGGCGCGGCTGCCGCAGTTTCTGGCGATCACAGGCTGACACCGTGAACCGGCAGGGCTCGATGCGCTCGGCCGGAAGATGAGGGGGGATGATGGGCTTGCTGGATCGACTCAAGAACAAACCGCCGGCTGCAGCGTCCGACCCTGGGGTGAGCCGTCTCGGGCGGTCGCCGGCCGGGGACGGTTCCCTGGCGTTGGGGCTCGACAGTCAACCCGCGACGGTCGGTGTCGACACGGTCACCAGCCGCGAGTCGCCCGCAGGCCCGGCGACAGGGCTTGATTCACGACTTGCGGCCGAGCGACGTGACACAGCCGACTCATGGCGCCATGACCCGGCAGATCTTGGACCGGCGCTTGCTGCGGCGTCTGCCGGCAAGGCCTTGCCCTTGATCGGCCAGCGCCCGGTCGAACAGCAGCAACGCATCCTGGCCGGCATGCTGCTGCTGGGTTTGCTGCTGCTGGCGCTCGCCACTGCGCTGGCGCTGGCCTCGGCCAAGCGCAACGCCAGCCAGGTGGGCGCCACAGGCCAGGCGCTGATGCAGTCGCAGCGGCTGCCCAAGGCGATGTCGCAGGCCATGGCCGGTCAGCCCGCGGCTTTTGTCGAGATCAGCGATGCCGCCGGTGTGCTGGCCAGCAACACCCGCGCGCTCAAGGAGGGCAGCACCGAGTTGGCGGCCGCACCCTCCTTGGCCCAGCCCTTGCTGGAGCCCTTGATGCCCTTGGTCGATCGGGCCGAGAAGAACGCGAAGCTGGTGTTGGCGCAGCAAAAGACGCTGGTCCAGGTGGGTCAGGCGCTGCGCAACATCAACAACCAGGCCTCGGAGTTGCTGGAGTCGGCCGAGACCGTGTCCTCGCTGAAGTTGCAGCAAAGTGCTTCGGCCAGCGAGCTTTCGCAGGCGGGTCAGCTGGTGATGCTGACCCAGCGCATCGGCAAGAACGCCAACGAATTCTTGACGCTCGATGGCGCGAGCGCGGAAGCGGTGTTCCTGCTGGGCAAGGACTTGAACAGCTTCCGGGAAATCGCCGAAGGCCTGCTCAACGGCAACCCTGAATTGCGCCTGCCCGGCACCAAGGATCCGCAGGTCAGGGAGCGCCTGCTGGGCTTGTTGCAGCAGTATGAAAACACCCGCACCCAGGCCAGCGCGATTCTTGGCAATCTGCAGGGTCTGGTGAGTGCGCGCGACGCCCAGGCCGCGGTGGTCGCCGACAGCGAGCCGCTGCGCAAGGGCTTGCAATCGGTTCAAGAAGCGCTGACCGCAGGCGGCGGTTTCGGCGCGGGCCACGGTCTGGCGATGCTGCTGGCCTTCGGGCTGGCGCTGGCCGGTGCCTGGGGCTTGCTCCAGCGCTATGTGGCCGACCAGGCCGAGCGAGCGCTGCTGGCCCGGCGTCAGCAACTCGAGGCCGAGCAGCAGGAACAACAGGCCAAGCGCGTCAACGATGCGAACCAGGCGGCAATTCTGAGGTTGATGAACGAGTTGCAGGCCGTCGCCGAGGGCGACCTGACCCAGCAGGCCACGGTGACCGAGGACATCACCGGTGCGATCGCCGACTCGGTCAACTACACGGTGGAAGAGTTGCGCACGCTGGTGTCACAGGTGCAGGTCGCTGCCGGCCTCGTCAACCAGACCTCCGGCCAGGTCGAAACCACCTCGGTCGACCTGCTGGCGGCCTCAGACGAACAACTGCGCGAGATCCGTGAGACCGGCGAATCGGTGTTGCAGATGGCGCTTCGAATCAACCAGGTGTCGGCGCAAGCCCAGCAGTCGGCCCAGGTGGCGCGGCAATCGCTGCGTGCGGCGGAGTCCGGTCTGAGCGCGGTGCAGGACTCGATCGGCGGCATGAACGCGATCCGCGGCCAGATCCAGGAGACTTCCAAGCGCATCAAGCGGCTGGGCGAGTCGTCGCAGGAGATCGGCGAGATCACCGA
>CALQBT020000254.1 GCA_943328885.2 Bordetella parapertussis
CTCGGTGATGACGCGGCCATGATTCCCTTTGTGGCCACCATCCACGTCGCGTGTGGATACCATGCAGCCGACCCGGGGACGATGCTACGGTCTGTCCAGTTGGCCAAGCGCCACGGCGTCGAACTGGGTGCGCATATTTCTTACCCTGATATTGCGGGATTTGGCCGCCGTCGGATGGGTTTGTCTGAATCCGAGGTGTTCGAGATCAGCGTCTATCAGATTGGTGCGCTGCTGGGGTTTTGCCAAGCCGAGGGCGTGCGACTGAATCATGTCAAACCGCATGGAGAGCTTTACTTGACCGGGGTGCGGGACCGGGCGACCGCCCGCGGGATTGTCCGGGCCGTCAAGGCTGTTGATCCTGAACTGATTCTCTTGATGGCCGGAGCGTTGGTTGCCGAAGAATGCGAATTGGCGGGTGTCCGAATGGTTCACGAGGGTTACGTCGATCTCGATTATGCAGCCGATGGCTCCCTTGTACTCGAAAGGCGCAAAGCGGCTCGGGACGCGGAGACCATCGCCGCTATAACGATCGATCTTTTGGCCAATAGTGGTCGGGTCGCAGTCGATGGTACTTGGCTCGATTTACCGGGCCGCTCTATCTGTTTGCACGGCGATGGCCCGAATGCCGTGGAACTTGCACGGATTGTTCGAGACAGAATTTTGCACGAAGGTTATGAGATCGTAGGTATTCGCGCGCTGCTGGCGTAGCGAAAATCCGGTCGTGCAACACACCTACTTTCGTGCTTCAGTGCGAAATGGTCACCCTTATCATTAACTCAACCACGCCGCTTCCAACCTAATTCTCACTGGTTACCACGACCTGGTAAATTTTCCCCTGCCCAGTTAATGGAAACGCTGCTCAACTGCAGCTTTAAAATCCTGGCCTGGTGTGTCAACTGAACACAAAAAACGGCATCAGTTCCAGATTGGTAATTTATGCACTACGCAGCGTAAACAAGTACTTGGGCTTGGTCTGAGTGTTAATTTAGAAAATTCCAACGTTATCCTGTTGCCTCGCTGAGCATCCAAAAATATCTAAGCAGTGGCCGCGACATGCGGCCACTGCCTCTTTGGTGTGGATCGCGGTGGCGATTGCGACCATTGCTGACACCTAGGCAGTTCATATACTCAGACTTTGATATAGCTTGTTCCCTGTATTGGCACGAACAGCTATTTTCTGCCATATCTTCGTTGCCTCATGCATACCATATGTGTTTTTTAGAATTCAGACAGAAAGAAGACGCGACTGATGAGCAATACCTTTGATCCGATCTCCCAAGCACGTGGCTCACGCGAACCATCCGGCAAAAAACTATTCACCTTCGCGGTTCTCGCCGACACTCATGTGAACGAGGCCGAAAACCGCTCCGCGTCGCCGTTTGAAACCAATGCGCGAGCCAACGGCAGGGCGCGCTATGTCCTGGCGGAAATCGCCGCTCTGGATCCCGCGCCGGAGTTCGTCGTGCATCTGGGCGACATCGTGCACCCAATGCCCGGCCTACCGGTGTTCGGAGAGGCAGCGCGTCGGTTCAAGGAAATTGCTGCCCCGTTGCGCGTGCCCCTGCACCTTGTTCCCGGCAATCACGACGTGGGCGACAAGGCGGTCGATTGGATGCCTGCAGATATAGTGCGCTCAGAATATATATTAGGTTATCGTGAGACTTTCGGTAAAGATTACTATGCTTTTGACTGCGGCCTCCTGCGCGGGATCGTCATCAACGCTTTGTTGCTGAATTCGGACCTTCCGGAAGAAGTCGAGCAGCAAACTTGGCTTGAATCCGAGCTTGCCGCGAGTGCCGACCGGCGTATCTTCTGCTTCATCCACTATCCACCCTATGTGCTCTCACCGGATGAGAGAAGCACCTACGACAATATCGATCAACCCGGTCGGGCATGGTTGCTGGACCTACTCCGCAAGCATGGGGTCGAGGCGATGTTTGCCGGGCATGTGCACAACTTCTGGTACGACGTATTTGAGGAAACGGAGATGTACCTGCTCCCCTCTACGGCCTTTCTGCGGCACGACTACAGCGAGTTTTACCGGGTTAATCCAGGACGCGAGTTCGGCCGCGGGGACGTCGGCAAGTTCGGCTACTGCGTGGTGGACGTCTTTGAGCAAGGGCACGTGATGCGCCTAGTCCGGACGGATGGCCGCACGCAAGCGCCTGGCGAGGCTTATGCGCCCCGCCGGGTACCTCCCCCGGCGAACGTCAAGACCGCTCCATTTACAGGCGTCGGCGTAGAACTCAGGCACCCTTGGGCGGAAATCCTCGAGATTCCATCGACCGGCGGTGTTCAGGAGTTCGGTCGGAAGCCGGCCCGCAATGACTATCCGGTGATGGCGCTGTGGGAGATGGGCGCCCGGCTGCTCAAGATCCCAGACCACGACCTCACGCAGGTCTCTGTGCGCGAGCGCGCAAAGCTGATGCATGCCGTTGGCCACCGGTTCATCGCCACTTCGTTTGGCGTTCCGCGCGCCGGCTTTGTTTCGGCGCTGGATGAAGCGCCGGGAATCCTGGACGCCGTGGAGGTCAACATCAGCGGCGTTGCCTTGCAGCGCGAGGCGGGGCGGCTTGCGGAGTTCCGAAAGAAGGTTTCCGTTCCTCTCTACTGGGCCAAGCTTAGATTGCATGAGGACGCGCGCTATGACGGCCAGCATGTCAGTCATTTCATCAAGACAGGCCTGACCTTACCCGAACTCGACGCAGCCGAGGGGGTGATGGAAGACGCGGGCGTTCGCGGGCTTTTCGATGGCTTGGTCGTACGCATCGACCGCGACGTCGATTTGCTCGAGACTGCGCACAAGCTTGCTCAGTTTGCGGCTGATTCAGGTTTGTCAGTATTTGGTGCCATCAAGTTGAGCGACGCAAGTATCGCGCGATGCCGCGACGACGACGTCGATACTGCTCGACTGACCGCGGAGGCTCTACTCGCCGCGAGGATCTCACCACGGGTGCGCTACGTGTTCGATACGTTCATGGATGTTGACCGCGGTTATTTTCCGAGAAACGGATTCATTGACCGCATGTTCAATCCGCGGCCAGCGCTGCGGGCGTATGCTGCGATGTCGCATTTGTTGGATGACGAGGTTGGCGTGACAGTCGAACCCGTGGCGTGCGATAGTGGACGTACCGTTCGGTTTCGTGTCGGTGGTGCGGTTCATGTTCTGCTGTCCGGTATGGATCGGTTTACCGCTGAGGCGTTGGCGAAGGCGACCGGCGCGCGAGGCGTGCTCGATCTGTGTGCCGGCCAATACATCAAACCCGCGGCCGAACACAATGACCCCAAACCGGTCCTGTGGGTGCTGATGGACGTCACGAACTGAACGGCCTCGTAAATGACATGGCAGCAACCGCGTTCATGCACAGCTTCGGTAAGGCATTCTTTGGTCAGCTGGACTCTCGCAGCCCAACGCCTGGCCATCAATGGCCAGCCTTTCTTCAACTTGCCCCGCGCGATCACACAGCGCACCTAGGCGCCCGGAAGAGGGTGGCACAGAGCACGCCGTCGATGTCCGGCGCTGCAGGCCGGCATCGAACGCCACGGTGTCGCAAGCGCTGCTGACGAAGGGCATCAGCCAATAGGCGATAGGGCATCCGGGACGCTGCGCCCCGGACCGCCGTAGCCCCATGTCGTTGACCTCGGCGAACCCGACTCAGCCAGGGCCGGACTCTGGCCACCAGGTGGACCAACCCTGAACCTGATGGCTTGGCGTCGTCCTTGAATTCCGTGCGCTGGCTCGCAAAATTGAACGCGTATTTTTAGTGATAAAAATACACCGCGTTGGAGCGATCAGGGCTTGAACCCCAGGCTGCGGGCGATGATGTTGCGCTGCACTTCGCTGGTGCCCTCGCCGATCACGTAGACGAAGGCGTCGCGGTGGATGCGGCCCACCGGGTACTCGCGCATGATGCCGGCCCCGCCAAAGATGCGGATCGCTTGCTCGCTGACAGCCAGCGCTGTTTCGCTCGCCACGAGCTTGACGCGCGAAGCGGTGGCCGCGTCCAGCGTACCTTGGTCGACTCGCCAGGCGCCGTAATAGACCAACCAGCGCGCGGCCTCGATCTGCGCCGACATGTCGGCCAGCTTGTGCGCGATCGCCTGGTAGTCGCCGATGCGCTTGTTCGCGACGATGCGGTCTTTGGCATAAGCGTTCGCGGCGTCGAAGGCGGCACGCGCCATGCCCAGTGCGTTGGCGGAGACGCCGACGCGGTTCTCGCTCAGTGACGCCAGGATCACCGGGTAGGTGCCTTCGCCATGGCCCAGCAAGCAGTCATCGGGCACGAAGGCATTGTCGATGTGGATCAGCGCGGTTTCCGACGCCCGGATGCCTTCCTTGCGCAGCTTGTGGATCTCAAAACCCTTGTTGGGCAACTCAACTATGAACAGGCTGATCGCCTCGGGCGTCAGCTCGGACTGGGTGCGGGCGGCTACCAACAAGAAGTCAGCGATCGGCGCGTTGGTGATGTAGAGCTTGCTGCCGTTGAGCTTCCAGCCGCCCGGCACGCGTTCGGCGCGGGTCTTGAGCGCCCTCACATTGGAGCCGCCGTCGGGCTCGCTGAGGCCGAAGCCGGCGATCTTGTCGCCGGCCAGCGCCGGCACGAAGAAGCGCTCGCGCTGCTCCGGGGTGCCAACCTTCCAGATC
>CALQBT020000255.1 GCA_943328885.2 Bordetella parapertussis
AGGTCGGTCACCCGCTGCACGAAGTCAACATCGCGATGTGCGGCAAGTACACCGACCTGTCGGACTCGTACAAATCGCTCAACGAGGCGCTGCGCCACGCCGGCATCCACGAGCACGCGAGGGTCAAAATCGACTATGTCGACGCCGAGACGCTCAACGCCGACAACGCCGGGCAGTTGGCCAAGTTCGACGCCATTCTGGTGCCCGGCGGCTTCGGCAAGCGCGGTATCGAGGGCAAGATCATCGCGGTGCAATATGCCCGCGAGCACAAGCTGCCTTACCTCGGCATCTGCCTGGGCATGCAGGTCGCGACGATAGAGTTCGCACGCCATGTCGCTGGCCTGCCAGGCGCCAATTCGACCGAGTTCGAACCCGACACACCGTACCCGGTGATCGCGCTGATCGATGAATGGCTGGACGCCGACGGCACGATCCAGAAGCGCGATGCTCAGTCCAACCTGGGTGGCACGATGCGGCTGGGCGCGCAGAGCTCGGACGTCAAACCCGGCACGCTGGCCCATGAGATCTACGGCCCGGTCGTCACCGAGCGCCATCGCCACCGTTATGAAGCCAACGAAAAATACCTCTCGACGCTGCAGCAGGCCGGGTTGGTGATCTCGGCGATCACCCAGCGCGAGCAGCTCACCGAGATGGTCGAGCTGCCCCGCAGCCAGCACCCCTGGTTTGTCGGCGTGCAGTTTCACCCCGAGTTCAAGAGCACGCCCTGGGAAAGCCACCCGCTGTTCATCAGCTTCATCGCCGCGGCGCTCAAGCACCGGGCCGAAAGCAGCGCGGCGGCGACAGCGCCCGCTGCAGCCTGAGACACCCGATGCAGCTCTGTGGTTTCGAGGTCGGCCTGGACCGACCCTTCTTCCTGATCGCCGGGCCTTGCGTGGTCGAGTCGCTGCAGTTGCAGATCGACGTCGCGGGCCACTTGAAGGAGATCACCCACGCGCTCGGCATTCCGTTCATTTTCAAAAGCAGCTACGACAAAGCGAATCGATCGAGCGGCGCAACCTTCCGTGGCCCGGGCCTGGAGCGCGGCCTGGAGATCCTGGCCCAGGTCAAACGCGAACTCGGCGTGCCACTGTTGACCGACGTGCACAGCGAGGGCCAGATCCCGGCCGTGGCCGCGGTGGTCGATGTGCTGCAGACGCCCGCCTTCTTGTGCCGGCAGACCGATTTCATCCAGGCTGTGGCGCGCAGCGGCAAGCCGGTCAACATCAAGAAGGGACAGTTCCTCGCGCCGCACGACATGAAGAACGTGCTCGACAAGGCGCGCGCTGCGGCGCGCGAGGCCGGCTTGAGTGAAGACCGCTTCATGGCCTGCGAGCGCGGCGTGAGCTTCGGCTACAACAACCTGGTCTCAGACATGCGCAGCTTGGCGATCATGCGCGAGACCGGTGCGCCAGTGGTCTTCGACGCCACGCATTCGGTGCAACTGCCCGGCGGCCAAGGCACGAGCAGCGGCGGCCAGCGTGAGTTCGTGCCGGTGCTCGCACGCGCTGCGGTGGCCGTCGGCGTGGCCGGTTTGTTCATGGAAACCCATCCCGACCCAACGCACGCGATGAGCGACGGACCGAATGCCGTGCCGCTCAAACACATGAAAGCCTTGCTCGAACAACTGCTGGCGCTGGACCGGGTGATCAAGGCCCAGCCTTTGCTTGAGAATGACTTCAGCTGCTGAAGTCGTTCCGACCAACATGCAGACCTTTCGATTTTTTGGTCAAAACGACTTCACTTGCTGCAGTCGTTCCGACCAACATGCAGACCTTTCGATTCTTTGGTCAAAATGACTTCAGCTGCTGAACCGGAGCAAACCATGGCCTGTGCCTACATCATCGTCCAGAGCAAGATCAGCGACCCCGAGCGCTTCAAGCAGTACATGGCGAGCGCGCCGGCGGCGGTGGCAGCCGCAGGCGGCGAGTACCTGGCCCGGGGTGGGCGGCTGGCGGTACTCGAAGGCGACTGGCGGCCCACGCGCATCACCTTGCTGCGCTTCCCCAGCTTCGAGCAGGCCCAAGCTTTCTACGACAGCGAGCTGTACCGCGCGTCGCGCATGCTGCGCCTGGGAACGACCGACCTCTTCGACATGATCGTGACCGAGGGCACGCCGAGCTGAAGACTATTCCAGGCACAGCACCTCGCCGTCGCGGCCCTGCGGCATGCAGATCCAGAATTCATCCACCAGAAAGCAGATCCCCACATCATGAGCGCCATTGTTGACATCGTCGGTCGCGAAATCCTCGACAGCCGCGGCAACCCCACCGTCGAATGCGACGTGCTGCTCGAAAGCGGCACGATGGGCCGGGCCGCCGTGCCCTCGGGCGCATCCACCGGCAGCCGCGAAGCGATCGAACTGCGCGACGACGACAAGCAGCGCTACGGCGGCAAGGGCGTGCTCAAGGCCGTCGAGCATGTCAACAGCCAGATCAGCGAGGCCGTGCTCGGGCTGGACGCGAGCGAGCAGGCTTTTCTCGACAAGACCTTGATCGACCTCGACGGCACCGACAACAAGTCGCGCCTGGGCGCCAACGCCACGCTGGCGGTGAGCATGGCGGTGGCGCGCGCCGCGGCCGAGGAGTCCGGCCTGCCGCTGTACCGCTACTTCGGCGGCATGGGCGCGATGACGATGCCGGTGCCGATGATGAACGTGATCAACGGTGGCGAACACGCCAACAACAACCTCGACCTGCAAGAGCTGATGATCATCCCGGTGGGCGCGCCGAGCTTTCGCGAAGCGGTGCGCTGGGGCGCTGAAACCTTCCATGCACTCAAGAAGATCCTGCACGACAAAGGCTTGAGCACCGCGGTGGGCGACGAAGGCGGTTTCGCACCCAGCCTGGCCAACCACGAAGCGGCGATCCAGATGATCTTGGAGGCCATCGACAAAGCCGGCTACACCCCGGGCGAGCAGATCGCGATCGGCCTGGACTGCGCGGCCAGCGAGTTCTACAAGGACGGCCAGTATGTGCTCGAAGGCGAAGGCGGTTTGAAGCTCAGCGCGCCGGCGTGGACCGACATGCTTGCATCGTGGGTCGACAAATACCCGATCATCAGCATCGAAGACGGCATGCACGAAGGCGACTGGGACGGCTGGAAACACCTGACCGAGCGGCTCGGCAGCAAGGTCCAACTGGTCGGCGACGACTTGTTCGTCACCAACACCAAGATCCTCAAGCAAGGCATAGAGCAGCGCGTCGCGAACTCGATCCTGATCAAGATCAACCAGATCGGCACCTTGACCGAGACCTTTGCAGCCATCGAGATGGCCAAGCGCGCCGGCTACACCGCGGTGATCAGCCACCGCTCGGGCGAGACCGAAGACTCCACGATCGCCGACATCGCGGTGGGCACCAATGCCGGCCAGATCAAGACCGGCTCGATGAGCCGCAGCGACCGCATGGCCAAGTACAACCAGTTGTTGCGCATCGAGGAAGACCTGGGCGACATCGCCTACTACCCCGGTCGCACAGCGTTCTACAACCTGCGCTGAACCCAGCGCAGGCCGTCGTCCCGTCCATGCGCCTGGCCACAGTCGCCTTGCTGCTGTTGTTGGCAGCAGTACAGGCCGAGTTGTGGCTCGGTGACGGCGGACTGCCGCAGGTGCTCAAGCTGCAGGCCCAACTCGAGGCGCAGCAAAAGCGCAACACTGATCAGCGACAGGCCATCGAGCGGCTGGCGGCAGAAGTCGAAGACTTGCGCCAAGGCCTGGAAATGGTCGAGGAGCGCGCCCGCGCCGATCTCGGCATGATCAAGCCCGACGAGATCCTGGTGCAGTACGCACCCAAGCGCTGATCGAACGGCCATCGGCCTGCCCAGGCCGCCTTTGCATGATCGACCTGTTGTCCGCCACCGCCTCCTTGCTCGCACCCGCCTTCAGCTGGGCCGGCAGCGCCGTCAGCTGGCTGGAAATCGTGGCCTGGCTGTTGGCGCTGGCAATGGTGGTTTGCAATCTGCGCGTCAATCCACTGGGCTGGCCGTTGGCGATCGCCAGTTCAGCGCTGTACGGGCTGCTGTTCCTGCACAGCAAGCTCTACGGCGAGGCGGCGCTGCAGATCGTCTTCATCGTGCTCGGGGCCTGGGGCTGGTGGCAGTGGTTGCGCGGCAAGGCACCGGACGGCGCAAGGCTGCAGCTTCGAAGCCTTTCGGCGCGCCAGCGCTGGCTAACGCTCGCCCTGACACTGGCGGCCTGGCCGCTGCTGGGCGGATTGCTGGCACACGTGACCGACAGCGATGTGCCTTATCTGGACGCCCTGCCCACCGTCGGCAGCCTGGCCGGCCAATACCTGCTGGGGCGCAAGTGGGTCGACAACTGGCCGGTCTGGGTCGCGGTCAACATCGTCAGCATCGCGCTGTTTGCGGTCAAGGGGCTGTGGCTGACGGTGCTGCTGTACGCGCTGTTCACGCTGCTGGCGCTGCTGGGCTGGCGAGCCTGGTCCAGGATGTTGCCAGCGGTGAACGCGGCCAAAGCCTGAGCGCATGACGCTGCGCATCGCCATCGTCGGCGCCGAGAGCACCGGCAAGACCGCGCTGGCCCAGGCGCTGGCCGAACGCGTCGCGATCTTGAGTGGGCTGCGCTGCACCTGGGTCAGCGAATGGCTGCGCAGTTGGTGCGCCCGCGAAGGCCGAACCCCCAGGGCCG
>CALQBT020000256.1 GCA_943328885.2 Bordetella parapertussis
CACCGAACTTGAGCAAGTCCTGCAGGTAGTTCTGCGCCAGCACGAACAGCACCGCGCCGACCACCGCGCCGTACATCGTGCCCATGCCGCCGATCACCACCACCAGCAGGATGTCGAGCATGACCTCGAAACTCAGCGTGGTGTCGGGCCCGGTGTAGCGCAGCCACAGTGCGAGCAGCGCACCGGCGACGCAGGCGAACAAGGCCGCCAGCACGTTGCTCAGGGTCCGGAACACCACCGTGCGGTAACCGATCGCCTCGGCCCGGAAGTCGTTCTCGCGGATCGCCTGCAGCACCCGGCCGAAGGGCGAGTTGACGATGCGCAGCAGCGCCAAGAACGACAGCGCGACGACGCCGAACAGCAGGTAGTAGGTGACGATCCGCCCGTCGATCGTGACACCCCACCAAGGCGCGTCGAGCGGCTCGAAGGCCGGACTCAGCCAGGCCGGGCTCTTGAAGCTCAGGCCGTCCTCGCCGCCGCTGAAGTCGCTGAGCTGGGACGCCAGGGTCTGGAAGGCCGATGCCACGGCCAGCGTGATCATCGCGTAGAAAATCGCCTTGACACGCAGCGAGAACAGGCCGATCAACAAGGACAAGCCCAGCGACAGCAGCAACGCCAGTCCCAGCCCCAGCGCCAGCGCGCCCCAGCCGGCGCCCAGCCGATGGCTGGCGATCGCCACGCCGTAAGCGCCGATGCCGAAGAACATCGTGTGCGCAAAGCTGACGATGCCGGTGTAGCCCAGCAGCAGGTCGTAGCTCGCCACCAACAGGATGAAGACCAACATCTTGGCCGCCACACCCAGTGCCTTGCTGCCGGGAAAGGCAAACGGTGCAATGGCCAGGCCGACGACGATCAGCGCCAGCAACAGCGCGAGCCAACGGCTGCGCGGCAAATCATGCGAGAGAAGTCGGTTCAGCATGGCGTTCGTTGGATGCCCGCGGACAGTCCAAGCAGACGCCACGGAACCGGCTTCGCCGGGCCGCTGGCGGCGCCGGGGGGCTGACGCTGGGCACAACCGGCGTGCCGTTTGTGCCTGCCGAAGGGCCGGGCCTGCGGCCCGGCGCGGCCTGCAAGGCGACCGAAGGTGCTTCGGGAGGGAGTCATCTATTCGTCACGGGGTACAGCCCCTGCGGCCGCCAGAGCAGGATCGCCACCATCAACGCGATATTGGAGAACAGCGCGACCTTGGGCGCCAGGAAACCGGTGTAGTTGGCCATCAGCCCGACCAGCAGCGCACCGACAAAGCAGCCCAGCGTCGAGCCCAGGCCGCCGATGATGATGACGATGAAGATCAGCACGTTGACCTGCGCGCCGATCTGCGGCGTCACGTTTTGCTGGTACAGCCCCCACAGCACGCCGCCCAGGCCGGCCAGCGCCGAACCGGCAACGAAGACGCCGACGAACAGGCGCCGGATGCGGTAGCCCAGGCTCTCGACCATCTCGCGGTCCTGCACGCCGGCGCGGATCAGCAGGCCGAGCTTGGTGCGGTTCAGCGTCCAGGCCAGCGCGGCGAACACCAGCAGCCCGATCGAGCCGGCCAGCACGCGGTAGATCTCGACCGACGCGCCGTCACCGATGGCGATCAGCCAAGAGCCGCGCAGCGCCGAAGGCAGCGGCAGCGCGATCTGCTGCGGCCCCCAGATCACCTTGATCAGCTCCTCAGCGACGATCATGCCGCCCATCGTGATCAGGATCTGCTTGAGATGCAGACCGTAGACCGGCCGCACGATCACGCGCTCGAAAGCCCAGCCCACGGCGCCGGCCACCGCCATCGCGGCGATCATCGCTGCCGCCACGCTGACGAGTTGGGCCGGTGCCGATTCTCCGGCCCAACCGGTGAGCCCACCGATCACCGTGGTGGCGACAAAAGCGCCTAGCGCGATGAACACGCCGTGGCCGAAATTGAGCACATCCATCAGGCCGAACACCAGCGTCAGGCCCGAGGCGATCACGAAGATGATCAGCCCCATCGCCAGACCGGCGACGGTCAGTGTCAGCCAGCTGCTCGGGCTGGCGATGGCCGGCAAGGCCAGCCCCATCAGCCCGCCCAGCAAGCCCAGCGGCCGCCAGTCGAACTCGGCCTTCGGGACGGTCAGCACCATCGCCTCGCTGCCAGCCTGGCTCACGGATGCGCCCCCAGCGCCAGGCCCAGCAGCCGCTGCTGCATCGCTTGATCCTCGGCCAACTCGGCCATGCTGCCGCGGTGCACGACCCGGCCGTTGTCCATCACCGCCACCTGGTCTCCCAGCGCCTGGGCCATCGCGAAGTTCTGCTCGACCAGCAAAAGGGTGGTGCGCTGGCGCTTGAGTTCAAGCAAGGCGTCGATCAGGTTGCGGACGATGGCAGGCGCCAAGCCCTTGCTGGGCTCGTCGATCAGGATCAACGAACGCGGCTCAATGATGGCGCGAGCCACCGCCAGCATCTGTTTTTGGCCGCCACTCAACTTGCCTGCGGGGTAGAGCCAGAACTTCTTCAGCGCTGGGAACAGCTCGAAGATCCATTCCAGGCGCCGGGTGTCGAGCTCACCGGCGTGGCGCGCCGAGCGCGCGGCCAGCACCATGTTGTCCTTGACCGTCAAGTCGCTGAAGATGCCCATGCTCTCGGGCACGTAGGCGATGCCCTGGGCTGCGATGTCAGGCGTGGCCTGGCCTTTGATCGACCGGCCCATGAAGCGCAGCTCGCCGGCGCTGGCAGGCCACAAGCCCATGATGGTTCGCAGCGTGGTGGTCTTGCCAGCGCCGTTGCGACCCAGCAGCATCGTCACCTGGCCCTCGGGTACCACGAGGTCGACGCCGTGCAGGATGTGGTAGGCGCCGATGTGGGTGTGCACACCGCTGAGTTCGAGAAAATCATCCCTCATGGGGGAGCCCCTTGCTGCGCGGCGGGCCGGGTGGCTTGATGTTCGGTGGCGGGGGTGCCCAGGTAGGCTTGCTGGACGATAGGCGAGGCGATCACCGCCGCCGGCTCGCCGTCGGCCACCAACTGGCCTTGGTGCAACACGATGATGCGGTCAGCCAACTCGCGCACCACGTCCATCTTGTGCTCAACCAGCAGGATGGTCGCGTCGCGGCGCGCCTTCAGGCCGCGGATCAGGTCGAGGATCACCGGCACCTCGTCGACGCTCATGCCGGCGGTGGGTTCGTCGAACATGAAGACCTTGGGGTCGAGCGCGATCAGCAGCGCGACCTCGAGCTTGCGCTGGTCGCCGTGCGGCAGGCTGCTGGCCAGCGACCCGGCCTTGTCGGCCAGCTGAACCTGGACCAAGATGGCCTGGGCCTGGTCGATCCAGGCCTTGCGGTCTAGCCAGACGCGCCAGAAATCCACCCCGCCCCAAGCACCGCCCTGGCCGCGCCCGGCTTCGCGGGCCTGGACCGCCAACCTGACGTTTTCGTGCACCGTCAGCTTGGCGAACAACTGCGTGAGCTGGAACGCTCGGCCCAGCCCCAGCCGGGTGCGCAGCGGCGCGGCCAAGCGGGTGATGTCATGACCGTCGAGCAGCACCCTGCCCTCGCTGGCCGGCAACTGACCCGAGATCAGGTTGAAGTAGGTGGTCTTGCCCGCGCCGTTGGGCCCGACGATGGCGGTCAGCGTGCCCGGCGCAAAAGCGCAAGACACGCGGTCGACGGCCACATGGCCGCCAAAACGGATGGTCAGGTCCTGGGTTTCGAGCATGGGGTGCGTTCGCCGGCCCGAGGGTCGGCACATCGACAGTCTGACTGGAGCCCCCTCCCGGCGGGGGCTGGGGGAGCACAACGGACGGGGACCGGAGGACCGGACCGGAATCAGCGCATCAGCGCATCAGCGCTGATTGCGGATCGGGATCTGCATTTCTTCGGCTTTGATTTCCCGCACGAGTTCGGGTACCCCCCAGGCAAAGGCCGGGTCCACCTTGATCTTGAAGTGGTACATGTCCTGCAGCGCTTGGTGGTCTTCCTTGCGGAACACCATCTTGCCCTTGGGCGTCTGGAAGCTCATGCCCTCCATCGCGGCGATCAATTTCTGGGTGTTGGTGTCGCCTTTGGTCTTTTTCAATGCCTCGACCACCGCAATCGCTGCGCTCATGCCACCGGCGGTGAAAAAGTCGGGCGGCGATTTGTACTTGGTGTAGTGGTTGGCCACCAGCCACTCGTTGACCGGGTTCTTAGGGATGCCGAAGTAGTAATACAACCCGCCTTCCATGCCGGGGAACTGCTTGTAGGCGGCCATCGCCGGCAGGATGTTGCCGCCGGTGGCGATCTCGATGTTGTGGCGCTTGAAGTCGAGGTCGGCGATCTTGAACGGGTTGCCGCCGGCCCAGATGATCCAGACGATCTTGCGGCCGGGTTGATCTTTGAGCTTGTCGATGATGCGCTGTGCGGCGGCGGTGAAGTCGGTGGTCGCTGCGGGCAGGTATTCCTCGTGCGCGAGCTTGGACTTCTTCAGCGCCTCCCGAAATGCCTTGACGCCGTCCTTGCCGAACGCATTGTCCTGTGCCAGCGTGACGAGCGTCGTGCCGACTTTGTCGAGCGCCACCGCGTTGGCGATCGCGTCCTGGCTGGAGTTGCGGCCCGTGCGGAAGATGTACTTGTTCCACTTGTCGCCGGTGATCGAGTCGGCCACCGCGGGCTCGACCAGCA
>CALQBT020000257.1 GCA_943328885.2 Bordetella parapertussis
CAGATATCGCTGGGGCACGCCGGCTTCTTCGCGATCGGTGCATACGCTTCGGCGCTGCTGACCAAGAGCGCCGGCTTGCCGATGCCCGCAGGCGTGCTGCTCGCCACCGCGATCACCGCGCTGGCCGGTTGGCTGCTGGCCATCCCGGCAGGTCGGGTCAAAGAGTTCTACCTCGCGATGATGACGGCGGGGTTCGGACTGCTGTGCTACGAGGTGCTCAAAGAATGGGCCGATGTGACGGGTGGCGTGATGGGCTTGAGCGGCGTGGCCTCGCCCACGCTGCGCAACCTGGTGGTGTTGGGCTGGAAAATCAATGCCGTCGACTATTTCCACCTGCTGCTGCTGGTCACTGCGCTCGTGCTCTGGCTGATGCGCAATTTCGTGCAGTCGCATCACGGTCGGGCATTCTTTGCGATCCAGGCCAGTGAAATCGCAGCCGGGAGCATCGGGATTTCGCCCGGCCAGGCCAAGCGGCGAGCCTATGCCATCAGTACCGCGATCGCCGGTCTGGCCGGCGCTTTCTACGCCCACCTGGTCGGCTACCTCGGGCCCGACAGCTTCACCATCATGCGATCGGTGGAGGTGCTGGTGATGGCGATCGTCGGCGGCATGGGCACCATCGTCGGGCCGATCCTCGGCGCGATTCTGTTCACCTACCTGCCCGAGAAGTTGCAGGCCTTCGCGGCCTATCAGTTCATGGTCTACGGCCTGATCCTGATGGTGATGTTCCTGCTGTTTCGTCGCGGCATGGCGGGCGCAATCGCTGAACCGGCGCGCTTCATCCCGGCGCAGGCGCTGAAGGCCGTGGCCGAGAATGCCGCGCCGGCAGCCCCGCGGATCGACGCCAAGCCTAGGCCGCTGGCTGACCCAGGCGTGCCGCTGCTCGAAGTCCGTGATCTCAGCAAGCGGTTCGGCGGACTGGCTGCGCTGGACGGCGTTTCCTTGTCGCTGCGGCCCGGGCGCATCACCGCGCTGATCGGGCCCAACGGCTCGGGCAAGAGCACGCTGGTCAACGTGGTGAGCGGCATCTACACCCCCAGCGGCGGGCAGGTGCTGTTTCACGGCCAGGACATCAGCGGCCAGACCCATCACGATATTGCAGCGGCGGGCATCGTGCGCACCTTCCAAGACCCTCGCCTGGTACCCAGCTTCACCGTGCGTGAAAACGTGCTGCTGGGCGCACACCTGCAGTTTCGCAGCAGCATGCTCGCCTCGGCACTGCGCCTGCCATCGGTGCTGCGAGAAGAAAAAGCACTGCTCACCCTGGCCGAAGAGGTGATGGCGGTGGCAGGACTCACCGGCGTGGCCGACCAGTTGCTCGATGCCCTGCCCTACGGCTATCGACGACTGACCGAAGTCGCGCGCGCGCTGATGGCCGATCCACTGGTGCTGATGCTCGATGAGCCCGCGGCGGGGCTGTCGGAGGCCGAACTCGGTTGTCTGGCCAATGTCATCCGCCATCTGAAAGCGCGCCACAAATCGGTGCTGCTGATCGAACACCACATGGACTTCGTCAACGACATCGTCGACGACGTCGTGGTCCTCGACAGCGGGCGCGAAATCTACCGAGGCGACATGCAAGGCATGCGCCGCAACCCCGCGGTCATCGAAGCCTATCTCGGCTTGCAGCAGGCCCACCATGCTTGAACTCATCGACGTCAGCGTTGCCTACGGCAATATCAGCGCCCTCAAGGGCATCAACTTGCGCGCGCAGCCCGGCCAGATCACCGCGGTGCTCGGCGCCAACGGCGCAGGCAAGTCCTCGCTGCTCAAGGCGATCGCCGGGCTGGTGCCAGTGGTCAGCGGCGAGATCCGGGTCAACGGCCGCGATCTGAGTCGGATGCCCGCGCATCTACGGGCCCGCGAAGGCATCTCGTTGGCGATGGAGGGCCGGCGCCTGTTTCGCGGCTTGAGCGTGGAGGAGAACCTGTCCTTGGCCTGGAGCTTCGGCCCGCGCAGCTCGCCTTTCGCGCAAGCGCTCGAGCAGGTGTACGACGCGTTTTCGATCCTGAAGGAGCGCCGCCACAGCAAGGCAGCGACGCTGTCGGGCGGCCAACAGCAGATGCTGATCCTGTCGAGCGTGACGATCCGCGAACCCGCCTTCATGCTGCTCGATGAACCCTCGCTCGGGCTGGCACCGCTCATCGTGGCGCAGATCTTCAAGTTCATCACCGACTACGCCAGCGCACGTCAGACCACCGTGGTGCTGGCCGAGCAAATGGCGGCGATGGCGCTCAAGGTCGCTCACCACGGCTTCGTGCTGCGCCACGGGCAGGTCGTGATGGACGACACCAGCCAGGCGCTGACCCAGGCCGATGTGGTCACCCAGTTGTCGGCGGCGTATCTCTGACATGTCGGCAAACCGCCAAGACATCTTTTTCGACAGCGACGGGGTCAAGCTCCACGGCTGGCTTTACCGCCCCTCAGGCCCGGCCGATCAGCGGCACCCGACGATCGTGTTGAGCCACGGCTTCTCGGCCGTGATGGCGCTCGACCTGGGCGACTACGCGCAAGCCTTCGTTGCGGCGGGGTTTGTCTGCCTCGCCTACGACCACCGCAACTGGGGCCAGAGCGGCGGCTCGCCACGCTTCGAAACCAACCCCTGGACTCAGATGGAGGACATGCGCGCAGCGATCTCGTTTGTCCGCACCCTGCCCTTCGTGGACCCGGACCGGATCGGCCTGTGGGGCACCAGCTATGCAGGCGGCCATGTGCTGACGATCGGCGCGCTGGACAAGCGCGTGCGTTGCCTGGTCGCGCAAGTGCCCTTGGTGTCGGGCCAGCGCACCTTCGACAACTGGGTGCCCGAGAGCAGCCGCGCCCGCTTTCTGCAGCGTCTGGCCGATGACCGGGACGCGCGCGCGCGCGGCGCCTCGCCCGGGCTGACGAAAGCCGCGCTGCCAGGATCTGAGACCGAGGAATGGGCGAAAACCGTCGACAAGGACGGCGTCTACCCCAACGCCATCACGCTGCGCAGCCTGGAGATGATGCGCAGCTATGAGCCGATCAGCTTCATCGAACGCATTGCGCCGACGCCCTTGCTGATGATCGTCGCCGACCATGACACCCAGACCCCGGTGCAGTGGCAGCGCGAAGCCTTCGCATTGGCCGGGCAGCCCAAACGCCTGGTATCGCTGCCGGGTCGCCACTACGACCCTTACATGGGTCTCAGACGCGAGGCCACCGAGGCAGCGCTAGACTGGTTTCAAATCCACCTCAGCCCACCGGCCGAGGCTGCGGCCGTCCAGGACCCGAACGCCGCCAGTCAGCCTAAGGCCTGAGCCAGTCCGTGATGGCTGCGCAGGCCTGTTCGGGCACTTCCTGCGGCATCATGTGTCCGGCCTCCAAGGTCAGCACCCGCGCACCCGCGATCTGCTCGGCAAAGGCCTGGATATAGGCCGCATCCATCAGCTGATCGGCGCGGCCGGCCAGCAGCAGCGTCGGGGCGGTGATCCGATACAAGCGGTGACGCAAGCCCTTGTCGGGGATGGGCCACATCAGCTTGGCCGCGGCAATCAGGGACTGGCGGCGGCGCAAGATCGCCGCATCGCGCAAGTCCTTGTCGGGACTCTGGGCATTGAAATCGCCCGCCGCTGCGCCCATTGGATCGGCGTACAGCAACTTGGTGAGCGAACCCGGCGTCAGCCCAAAGATGTCCGGCAGCGGATCGCCTTTGGGCCAGATGCCATAGGGCGCCAGCAAGGCCAGGCGCGAGACTCGGCGCCGGAACAGCGCCGCGTACTCTGCGGCTGCCGCACCGCCGAAATCATGGCCTACCAGCACCACATCGGACAGGTTCAGCGCGTCGAGCACCTCATCGAGCCAGACCGACAGGTCGTAGAAGGCGTTGATCCGCTCCAAGCCCTCACTGGCGCCGTAACCTGGCAGATGCGGCGCCACCACCGAGTGCCCCCGCGCTAGCGCTGCCAGCAAAGGCGAAGACCACTCGAGCCCAAAAGCCCCGTGCAGATAGACCAGCGTCGGTCCTTGGCCCTGGCGATACACCTGCACCGGCAAGCCTCGGCCGGGCAAGCTGATCATCTCGCTCATTGCGGGGCCTCTGACAGCGGCGGCGCGGTCCGCGGCATCGACTGGGGCAGGCGCGGATTGCTCAGTGGCTTGGGCCACCAGTGGTCTACCCACTGGTCGTCCCACAGGTGTTTCAGATGCGGCGTGACTTCGGTGGCAATGCGTTTGAGGTTGCCCATCACGCGCTCGTGCGGCATGTCGCCAAACTGCGCCAGGATGCCCAGATGGCCCACATTGAGCGTGCGCGACAGGTCTTCGATCTGCTCGGTGACCCGTTTGGGGGTGCCCGCGATGACCGTGCCGCGATCGACCATTTCCTGCCAGGTGGTGTCGATGATGCGCGGACCCTTCTGCTGACTCTCCATGCCCAATTTGATGGTGTTCAGCGTGCGGTATCCGGGGGCTTCGGCGAAGCCGCCATACACATGCTGGGTCTTGTTGAAAAACCACTCCGCATGCGGCCCGAATTTTTCGGCCACTTCGTCGTCCGAATCGCCCACCGCCACGAACTGCACGAAACCCGCCTGGTAGGGGTTCTGCGGCAGCCCCTTGCGCGCAAGAGTCTCCCAGAATCCGTCCATGAACA
>CALQBT020000258.1 GCA_943328885.2 Bordetella parapertussis
CGCCTTCGGCAGTCAGAGCGACCTGCAGGCGCTTGTGGCGAGCATGGGCTACCGGTCCGACTTCCAGATCACTGCGCTCAACGAGACCATCATCATGCTGGTGGTGCTCGCGCTGATCGACGTCGTGATGATCAGCAACCTGCTGATCATGGTGATCATCGGCGGCTATGAAACCTGTGTCTCTAGGCTGCGGCTGCAAGGTCACCCCGACCAACCCGAGTGGCTGGACCAGGTCAACGCCTCGGTGCTGAAGGTCAAGCTCGCCACGGCCATCATCGGCATCAGCTCGATCCACCTGCTCAAGACCTTCATCAACGCCGCCAACTACAGCGACAAGGTGTTGATGTGGCAGACCATCATCCACATCGCTTTTCTGTTCTCGGCGCTGGCCATCGCCATGGCTGACCGGATCATGCACCCGCCAGCTGAACACTGATCGGTGAGCCAGTGCGCCAGCCGCAGCCGGTCGCAGCCGGTCGCCAAGCCGACCAAGTTCAGACCAGGATCCGGCCTGCTTCGGTAAGATTGACCGCTGGTATCCCACGGCCCCAAGCCGGGGAACTCAGCACTTCGCCATCGCGGCGCCAGCCAGCGCACCGTGCGCATCGACCCGGACCTCTACCATGACCGTCACCATCCGCCAGGCCGACCTCATCGACAGCGTTGCCGCCGCGCTGCAATACATCAGCTATTACCACCCGGCAGACTTCATCGCGCACCTGGCGCGGGCTTACGAACGCGAGCAAGGGCCGGCAGCCAAGGACGCGATCGCGCAGATCCTGACCAACTCGAAGATGTGCGCCGAAGGCCGGCGACCGATCTGCCAGGACACCGGCATCGTCAACGTCTTCCTCAAGATCGGCATGGACGTACGCTGGGAGGGTTTTGCCGGCTCGATCGCCGATGCGGTGAACGCCGGTGTGCGCCAGGGATACCTCAACCCCGACAACGTGCTGCGCGCGTCGATCCTGGCGGACCCGATCTTCGAGCGCATGAACACCAAGGACAACACCCCGGCGGTGATCCACATGGAGTTGGTACCGGGCGACCGGCTCGACGTGATCGTCGCTGCCAAAGGCGGCGGCAGCGAGAACAAGTCCAAGCTGGCGATGCTCAACCCCAACGACAGCCTGGTCGACTGGGTGCTCAAGACCGTGCCGACGATGGGCGCGGGTTGGTGCCCGCCGGGCATGCTGGGTCTGGGCGTGGGTGGCACGGCCGAAAAAGCGGTGCTGATGGCCAAGGAAGTGTTGATGGAGGACATCGACATGTTCGACCTGATGGCACGCGGCCCGCAGAACAAGCTCGAGGAGCTGCGCATCGAGCTCTACGAGAAGGTCAACGCGCTGGGCATAGGCGCGCAAGGCCTGGGCGGGCTGACCACGGTGCTAGACGTCAAGATCAAGACCTACCCGACGCACGCAGCGAGCTTTCCAGTGGCGATGATCCCCAACTGCGCGGCCACCCGCCACGCCCATTTCGTGCTCGACGGATCCGGCCCGGCCTATCTGGACCCGCCCAGCCTGGATTTGTGGCCCGACGTGGCCTGGGCGCCCGACTACAACAAGAGCAAGCGGGTCGACCTCAACAGCCTGACCCCGGCCGAGGTCGCAAGCTGGCAGCCTGGCGACACGCTGCTGCTCAACGGCAAGATGTTGACCGGCCGCGACGCCGCGCACAAGCGAATCCAGGACATGCTCGCGCGCGGCGAAGCGCTGCCGGTGGACTTCAGCAACCGGGTGATCTACTACGTCGGTCCGGTCGACCCGGTGCGCGACGAGGTGGTGGGCCCGGCGGGTCCGACCACCGCCACGCGGATGGACAAGTTCACCGAGATGATGTTGGCCCAGACCGGTCTGATCTCGATGGTCGGCAAGGCCGAGCGTGGGCCGAGCGCGATCGCGGCGATCAAGAAGCACAAGAGCGCTTACCTGATGGCCGTGGGCGGTGCCGCCTATCTGGTGGCCAAGGCGATTCAGGGCGCCAAAGTGGTCGGTTTTGCCGACCTCGGGATGGAAGCGATCTATGAGTTCGACGTCAAGGACATGCCGGTGACCGTGGCGGTGGACAGCCAAGGCACCAGCGTCCACGACACCGGCCCCAAGATCTGGCAGGCGCGGATCGGCAAGATCCCGGTCACGGTCGGCTGACAAGACCTGGCCCGACAACGCCGGGTCAGCCCGCCGGCGCAACGCGCGATCTCAGCGCCCACTTCACCAGTTCGAACCACAACAAGCTCAGTCCCGCTGCGCCGATGCCCAGGAGCAGCAGCGCCGGCCCGGGTTGGGCGAAGACGAACAAGCGGCTGACCACCGGCACGCAGAGCACGCAGCCGAGCAAGGCCAGCGTGGCGAGCACGATCGCACCGAACTGCCGAGACATGCCGCGCCAGGCGCTACGGCTCCAAGAGCGGTTGACCTGGATCAGACCCAGGTTGGACAACACCAACACCATGAAGGTCAAGGCCCGCGCGGTGTCGTCGGTCTGACCACCCGCTGGCGCCCAAGTCCGCGCCGCAGCGTACACCGCCAGCAGCAGCAGCAACAGGCCGAGGCCTTGCCACAGTCCGCGCCTCATCAGCCCACGGTCGAACAAGCGCTGATCGGGCTGACGCGGGCGCTGAAGCATCGCGTCGGGCTCGAGCGGCTCGGCCTCGAACACCACCGAGCAGGCCGGATCGATGATCAGTTGCAGGAACAAGATGTGCACCGGCATCAGCAACATCGGCCAGCCCAGCAGCACCGGCAGAATCGACAGCCCGACGATGGGCACATGCACCGCCACCACGAAGACGATGGCCTTGCGCAGGTTGGCAAAGACCCGTCGCCCATAGCGCACCGCCGTGACGAGCGAGCCGAAATCGTCATTGAGCAGCACTAGCGCGGCGGCCTCGCGCGCAACATCGCTGCCGCGCGCGCCCATCGCCACACCGATGTCGGCGGCCTTGAGCGCCGGTGCGTCGTTGACACCGTCACCCGTCATCGCCACCACCTCGCCTTGGGCGCGCAAAGCCTGCACCAGGCGCAGCTTGTGCTCGGGCTGGACGCGGCAAAAGATGTGGGTATCGGCCAGCCGAGCACGCAAGTCCTCGTCGCTTAGTCGGGTGAGCTCGGCGCCGGTGATGACCGGGCGGTCGACCTCAAGACCCGCCTGCCGGGCCACCGAGACCGCGGTGGCCGGGTGGTCGCCGGTCATCATCACCACCCGGATACCGGCGGCCCGGCAATCAGCGATGGCTTGCGGCACGTCGGGCCGCAGCGGATCTTCAAGGCCGAGCAAGCCCAGGAACTCGAAACCGAAATCGTGTTGCTGGCCGGGCAACACATCGCCCTCGAAGCGGGCCCGTGCCACACCCAGCACCCGCAAGCCCTCGCCGGCCATCGCCGCGACTTGACGCGCGATCCTGGCACAGGCGTCGGCATCGAGGTGACAGAGATCGGCGATGGCCTCGGGAGCGCCCTTGGTCGCGATCAGGTGCTGGCGCGGATCGGCCAAGTGCTCGGGCGACTGCCAGACCCGCGACATCGCCAGCATCTCGGCTGACAGCGGGTAGTCCTCGACCAGGGTCCAGTCGGCGTGCAGGTGTTCGGTGTCCGCGAGCAGCCGCTGCCCGGCTTCGACGATCGCCGTCTCCATCGGGTCGAAGGCCAGTCGGTGGCTGGCGAGCACGGCATATTCCAGCAGCTCGTGCAACTCGTCGTGCAGCGCTTGGTCGCGGTGTCGAACGCCGTCGTGCAAGGCCCGCTCAGACCACAGCCGACGCAGCGCCATACGGTTGAGCGTCAGCGTGCCCGTCTTGTCCACGCACAGCACGGTGGTTGCGCCCAGCAGTTCGACTGCGGGGATGCTGCGCGCGAGCACCTTCTCACGCGCCAGCCGCCACGCCCCCAGCCCGAGGAACAGCGTCAGCACCACCGGCAACTCCTCGGGCAGGATGGCCATCGCCAACGTCAGGCCGGCCAGCAGACCGCGCAAGCCGTCGCCCACCAGCCACCACCAAGCCAGCGCCAGCACGCCGGCCAGCGCCAGACCGACCACGGCGATCCATTGGACGATGCGCCGCGTCTCCTGCTGGATGGGTGTGCTCTGAACCGCGATGCCGGCCAGCGACTGGCCGATGCGGCCCAGCGCGCTGCGTACACCGGTGGCGAGCACCAGGCCGCGAGCGCTGCCGCGCACGACCAAGGTGCCCGAGTACAGCATGTCACCGTCCAGCACCTCTGGCGCGATCAATGCGCTGCAGCGCTTGGCGACCGGCACCGACTCACCGGTCAGCATCGACTCATCGGCCGCCAGGTTGGTGGCCTCGACCAGTTGCAAGTCAGCCGGCACGCGGTCGCCCTCGGTCAGCAGCACGATGTCGCCCAGCACCAGTTCGCGACCGGCGATGCGCCGCGCCTGCCCACCGCGCAGCACCAGCGCACGCGGGCTGGCGAGTTCGCGCAAGGCTTGCAGCGAGCGCTCGCTGCGCCGCTGCTGCACGAAGCTGATCGCCATCACGACGAGCACAAAGCCCAGCAGCATCAGCGCTTCTTGCGGGTCGCCCAGTACCAGGTAGAGCAGGCCGCAGGCCACCAGCAGCAGAAACATCGGCTCGGACACCACCTCGACC
>CALQBT020000259.1 GCA_943328885.2 Bordetella parapertussis
CACCCCTGCCCGAGTCGATCCGCCTGGCCCTCGAAGCCGCAACGCTCGACGACAAATACACCCTGGATCGCGGCCGTGCCTTCATGAGCGGTGTGCAGGCGCTGGTGCGGCTGCCGATGCTGCAGCGCCAGCGCGATGCGGCGGTCGGTCTGAACACCGCCGGCTTCATCAGCGGCTACCGCGGCTCGCCGCTGGGCGGCTATGACCAGTCGCTGTGGGCCGCCAAGAAACACTTGGCCGCGCAGAACATCGTGTTCCAACCCGGTGTCAACGAGGAATTGGCGGCCACCGCCGTCTGGGGCACGCAGCAGATCGAGTTCGACCCTGCGAACAAGAAGTTCGACGGCGTGTTCGGCATCTGGTACGGCAAAGGCCCGGGCGTTGACCGCTGCTCGGATGTGTTCAAACACGCCAACATGGCGGGCACCGCGCCGCACGGCGGCGTGATCGCGCTGGCAGGCGACGACCATGTGGCCAAAAGCAGCACCGCCGCGCACCAGAGCGACCACATCTTCAAAGCCTGCGGGCTACCGGTGTTCTTCCCGGCCAGCGCGCAGGACATCCTTGACCTCGGGCTGCACGCGTTCGCGATGAGCCGCTTCTCGGGTCTGTGGACCTCGATGAAGACGATCCAGGAAGTGGTCGAGTCGTCGGCCAGCATCGATGTCTCGGCCGACCGGGTCAAGATCTTGCTGCCGACCGATTTCGCGATGCCGCCGGGCGGGCTGCACATCCGCTGGCCCGACGCCGCGCTGGTGCAAGAGGCACGGCTGTTCGACTTCAAGTGGTACGCCGCGCTGGCCTATGTGCGCGCCAACCGGCTCAACCACAACGTGATCGAAGGTGCGAACGACCGATTCGGCATCATCGCCAGCGGCAAGGCCTTCAACGACACCCGCCAAGCGCTGGCCGACCTGGGGCTGGACGACGACAGCTGCCGGGCCATCGGCATCCGGTTGCACAAGGTCACGGTGGTCTGGCCGCTGGAAGCCACGATCACGCGCGAGTTCGCCCAGGGCTTGCAAGAGATCCTGGTGGTCGAGGAAAAGCGCCAGGTCATCGAGTACCAGATCAAGGAAGAGCTCTACAACTGGCGGCCCGATGTGCGGCCCAATGTGCTGGGCAAGTTCGACGAACTGGCCGACGACGCCTCGGGTGGCGAGTGGAGCCAGCCCAACCCCAGCGGCAACTGGTTGCTGCGCGCCAACGCCGACCTGAACCCTTCGTTGATCGCCCAGGCGATCGCCAAGCGGCTGAAAAAACTTGGCGTGCCAGACCACATCGCGGCACGAATGGACGCACGGCTGGACCTGCTCGCCGCCAAGGAGCGTGCGCTGGCCGTGGGCACGGCCGGCGGGGCCGAGCGCCAGCCCTGGTTCTGCAGCGGCTGCCCGCACAACACCAGCACGAGAGTCCCCGAGGGTTCGCGAGCCATGGCCGGCATCGGCTGCCACTTCATGGCCACCTGGATGGACCGCGCAACCATAGGCTTCACCCAGATGGGCGGTGAAGGCGTGCCCTGGGTCGGCCAGTCGCATTTCAGCAAGCGGGCGCACATGTTCGCCAACTTGGGCGATGGCACGTATTACCACTCGGGTTCGCTGGCGATCCGGCAGAGCATCGCCGCAGGGGTCAACGTCACCTACAAGATCCTCTACAACGACGCGGTGGCGATGACTGGCGGCCAGCCTATCGACGGCATCCTGACCGTGCCGCAGATCACCCGCGCGGTCGAGGCCGAAGGCGCGAAGAAAATCGTCATCGTCACCGACGAGCCTCAGAAGTACCAGCTGCCGCTGAACCTGGCGCCCGGCACGACAGTGCGGCACCGCGACGAGCTCGACGCGGTGCAGCGCGAGCTGCGCGAACGGCCAGGCTGCAGCGTGCTGATCTACGACCAGACCTGCGCGACCGAAAAGCGCCGCCGCCGCAAGCGCGGCAAGCTGGTCGACCCGACCAAACGCGTCGTGATCAACGAGCTGGTCTGCGAGGGCTGCGGTGACTGCAGCGTGCAGAGCAACTGCCTGAGCGTCGAGCCGATCGAGACCGAGTTCGGCCGCAAGCGTCGCATCAACCAGAGCAGCTGCAACAAGGACTACTCCTGCACCAAGGGTTTTTGCCCGAGCTTTGTCACCGTCGAGGGTGGGCAGCTCAAAAAGCCGAAGAAAGAAACCCGGCAAGACCCGTTCGCCCTGCCGCCCTGCCCCGAACCGCTGCTGCCGCGAGCGACCGACGCGCAAGGGCGCCATCGGCCGTGGGGCGTGGTCGTCGCCGGCGTCGGCGGCACCGGCGTGATCACGATAGGCCAGCTGCTGGGCATGGCTGCGCACCTCGAAGGCAAGGGCGTGGTGACGCAGGACTCGGCCGGGCTGGCGCAAAAAGGCGGTGCGACCTGGAGCCATGTCCAGATCGCCGAGCGGCCAGAGGACATCCACACGACCAAGGTCGACACCGCCAAGGCCGACCTGGTGGTCGCCTGCGACAGCATCGTTGCCGCCGGCCGCGCGACGCTGTCGCTGATGCGCGAGGGCCAGACCCACGTGGCGATGAACTCGCACGCCACACCGACCGCAGCCTTCGTCGCCGACCCCGACTGGCAAGCGCCGACAGCAGGCTGCGAAGCCGCGCTGGTGGCCACCGTCGGGCGCGAGCGGCTCGGCCAGTTCGACGCCGAAGAGGTCGCGCTGCAGTTGCTGGGTGACGCGATCTACGCCAACCCACTGCTGCTGGGCTATGCCTGGCAACGCGGCTGGTTGCCGCTGGGCCAGGCCGCGCTGCGGCGCGCGTTCGAGCTCAACGGCACCCAGGTCGAGAACAACCTGGCCGCTTTTGAGTGGGGTCGGCGCTGCGCCCAGGATCTGGCGGCGGTGCGCGCGCTGTTCCAGGCCGCGCAGGTGATCGAGTTCGTCAAGAAGCCTTCGGTCGACGAGATGGTCGCCAAGCGGGTGGAGTTTCTCACCGGCTACCAGGACGCAGCCTACGCCAGTCGCTACCGCGAATTCGTCGCCCAGGTTCGGCAAGCCGAAATACCGCTGGGCAGCCACAAGCTCAGCGAGGCAGTGGCGCGCTACTTGTTCAAGCTGATGGCCTACAAGGACGAGTACGAGGTTGCAAGACTGCACAGCGACCGCGCGTTCACCGACAAGGTCGCCGCGATGTTCGACGGCGAGATGGGCCGCGACTACAAGATCGTCCACCACCTCGCGCCGCCGCTGCTGGCCAAGACCAACGACAAGGGTGAGTTGGTCAAGCGCGCATTCGGGCCCTGGATGCGCCATGGCATGGCCTGGCTGGCGAAGATGAAAGGCTTGCGCGGCACCGCGCTCGATGTCTTCGGCCGCACCGAGGAGCGCCGCACCGAGCGCGCGCTGATCACCGAGTACCAGGCCTGCATCACCGAACTGCTCGCCGGCTTGAACGCCGGCAACCTGGCCGCGGCCACTGAGATCGCTCGCGTCCCCGAGGAGATTCGCGGCTATGGCCATGTCAAGAACCGGCATCTCGCCGCAGTGCGGCCGAAGTGGGACCGGCTGATGGCGCAGTGGCGTCAGGGTGGCGCGACAACCGGCGCGAGATCCGCCGCTTGAGGTCGCGCGCTTGCGCCATACTCGGCGCCGCGGCGTCTGGCCGACCTGATCAGGACTTTTGCGATGAACGAGGCACGAAACGAGATGCTGGTCCAGCCGGCATGGCTGGCAGCCAGTCTGGACGATCCGACGCTGCGAATTCTCGACTGCACCACCCACATGGTCCCGCAGCCGGTCGGCGCCTCGAAGATCGTCAGTGGCAGAGCGGACTACCTGGCCGGTCATCTGCCCGGCGCGCAACATGTCGACATGGTTGAGGACTTGTCCGACCCGGCCGGGCCGTACCCCTACACGCTGCCGTCGCCAGAACGGGTCGAGCAATTGCTGAGCCGGCTTGGCATCTCGAACGAACACCGGATCATCATCTATGGTCGCAGCAGCCTGGTCACGCTGACACGGGCCTGGTATGTGCTGCACGCGATGGGTCACCGCCGGGTCGCGCTGCTCGATGGCGGCTTCCAGCAATGGCAGCGACAGGGCTTGCCGGTCACGGCCGAATTGCCGACCTTCGCGCCGACCACGTACCGCGCACACCACGATCCGCGGCGCAAAGCCAGCCTGGAAGAAGTCAGGCGAGCCGCAACGTCTGAGGTCAAGCCTGCGCCGGGCAACCGGCCAGCAGACAGCTTGCTGCTCAACGCCTTGTCGCCGGAACAGTTCGCCGGCACAGGCGGCGCGCATTACGGCCGCCCGGGCCGGATTCCGGGCAGCGTCAACGTGCCGGCGCGCGACTTGTCGAATCCCGAGACGCTGGGATTCGAATCGCTGGATCGGCTGCGGGCGATGTTCGAACAAGCCGGCGCGCTGCAAGCGCGGCGCGTCATCCACTACTGCGGCGGCGGCATTGCCGCGACCGCCACCGCCTTCGCACTCGAGATGCTGGGCCACCCGGACTGGGCGGTTTACGACAACTCGCTGCTCGAGTGGTCCACGCTGCCCGACACGGCGCTGCACCAGGGTTGATCGCCGAATTTGCCGGCAGCATCACCTGCTGTGCCA
>CALQBT020000260.1 GCA_943328885.2 Bordetella parapertussis
ATCGGATCAAGGACGCGATCCGCAGGCGCGGCGAGAACATCTCGTCGTTCGAGGTCGAAAAGGAAATTGTCGCGTTCGACAGCGTGCGAGACGCCGCTGTGGTGGCGGTGCCGAGCGAATTCGGTGAAGACGAGGTCATGGCGATACTCAGTCCAGTCGCGGGTCAAACCATAGACCTGCCGGCGCTGGTCGAATTCCTGAGACCCCGACTCGCCCACTTCATGGTGCCGCGCTACTTTCGCAGCATCCCCGACCTGCCGCGCACGCCGACCGAGAAGGTGCAGAAACACCTGCTACGGTCCGAAGGTGTCACGCCCGACACCTGGGATCGCGAGACTGCCGGCATCGTCTTCAAACGCGAGCGCCTGGGTTGAGGCCCTCACCGCCCGGGAAATAGGAATTTCAAGCGCCACAGGACGGCCGGCTACTCGATGCGACCGTTGACGACCACCTCCTAGGAGTTTGAAGCCAGGCTGCGTGACCATCTCCAGCGCAGAGGCCCAGTCGTGAAGGCCTCCGGATTCGTGGCCGACGATTGATTACTGTCTTGGTATCTTGGCCGCCTCGATCACCCGCGTTTCGCGCTCGATGTCGTCCAGTTGATAACGGCGCAAGGTCTTCGCGTCGGCCGGGAACGCGACCAGATTGTTGCGCGCAAGGAACTGCTGCGCCTCGTCGGTGGCCATGATGTCGAGCAGCGCGCGCTCGAGCCTGTCGATGACGGGCTGGGGCACACGCGCCGCGACGAAAACCGCCCACCAGGCCACCGGCGCGTAATCCGGATATCCGCTCTCGATCATCGTCGGCACGTTCGGTTCGGCAGCCAGCCTGCGGTCGGCCGTGACGGCGAGCAGCCGCAGCTTGCCCGAGCGGATGAAGGGTTGCGCGCCACCGTACTCGGCCAGCGCGAAGTCGATATGCCCCCCGGCCAAGTCCGTGAGCACCGGTGCCGCGCCCTTGTACGGCACGTGGTTGGCGCGTGCCGACGCCAGCGACAACAGCCACTCGGTGGCGATCTGGTAGGTGGCGCTGCCGGCGCCGTAACTCAGCTTGCCCGGGTTGGCTGCGGCGGCTGCCATCAATTCCTGCGCGGTCCGGTACTTCGACGCTGCGGGCACCAGCAGACCAAATGAACCCAGCGCCAGACGAGCCACCGGGGCCATATCCTTCACCGGGTCGTACGCAAGCTTCTGGAACAGCGCCACGTTGGTGGCCACCGGCGCGTTGGCCACGAAGAACAGCGTATGGCCGTCGGCCGGCGCACCGATCACAGCCTGCGCCGCGATCATGCCGCTGCTGCCCACACGCTGCTCGGGTACCACCGGTTTGCCCAGGCGCTCTTCCAGCTTCCTGCCGATGAATCGCGCCAGCACGTCGGTGCCGGTGCCCGGCGGATACGGAATCACCAGCTTGATCGCCTGTTCGGGGTACTCGGCCCGGGCGCTGCCCGGACCGAGGGCCGCGACCAGTGCCGTGCTGGCCAGCGCGATCGTGACCCTGCGTCTTTGAATTCTCGCACCCATCCCGACCGATGCATTCATCCCGCTTGGCGCGCCCGTCGCGTTTCCCGCGTCCATTGCGTCTTCCGTCTTCATCGCGTCCCCTTAGTCATTGCGTCCGTGTTGATCTCGTACCACCGTGTCATAAAAGATTCCAACGTCGCCGGATGTTCGCCTCGGTGAAGGGGTTGAGCACCACGCGACCGATTGCCTCACGCGCTGCCAGCGCTGCCAGCGCTGCGGCGAAGTCATCCAGCCGATGGCGAGCATGAAGCCACGGTTGTAGCCGCCCTTGCGCATGCCATCCGAACATCGTGTTCATCGCTTCGCGGACGCGCGTCTCGTCGTATGGATGGGAAGGGACCCGGCCCCAGTTCAGGTATTGGCCCCAGTAGAGACCGATCACGTCGAAATTCTTGACCAGCGCGATATTGGTCGACAACTGCGCGATGGTTCCGCCGGCGAAGCCCACGACCACCAGACGCCCGTCCGGCGCGATGCAACGGGTGGACTCAGTGAACGTGTCGCCGCCCACAGGATCGAACACCACGTCTGCGCCGCGCCCGTCGGTGAACGCCAGCACAGCGTCGCGAAACGATCCCTCGCGGTGGTTGACCACAAGATCGGCGCCAAGCTTCGAGCAGGCCTGTGCTTTGTCCGCTGAGCCGACGATGGCCACCACGCGCGCGCCCAGGCACCGGGCCACCTGAACCGCAGCCATGCCACTGCCGCCCGCCGCGCCGTGCACCAGAACGGTGTCGCCCGGCTGCACACGCGCCCGCCAGGCGAGCGCCGCGTAGGCCGTGCCGTACATCACCGGGAACTGGACCGCGGCGTCGTGGTCGATCGTGTCGGGCAATACCCATACGGTGCGCTGCGGGACGACCACCTGCTCGGCGAAGCCGTCCCGGCGCAGGGCCGCCGCCACACGGTCACCGGGGCGAAATCGCGTGACGTCAGGGCCGCACTCGACGACCACACCGCTCACGTCAGTGCCCGGCGTAAAAGGGAGTTCGGCGCGGTTCTGGTGCCGGCCTTCCAGTGCCAGCAGATTGGCGAAGCTCAGCCCGCTGGCGCAGACCGCGATGCGCACGCGCTCACCGTCGGCGACCGGTTCGGGAAGATTCTCGACCCGTACCGAAGCCGGATCGCCGAACTCGCGGCAGACAACCGCGCGCATCAGCCGAACTCGCAGCAGGTGCCCGCGCGCATCAGCCCACCTTGCCGTGACGGCCGGCGCCGGAGGCAAAGCGCGCGGCGCCCGTCTGGGCCTGGGCCTGGCGTGCCTCGGTGGCCAGTTCCAGTTCGCGGGCGATCGCCTGGCCGATCGGCAGGTCGGCCTGCTCGTAAGCCGACTGCCGGTCGGTGCGCATCGCAAGCTCCGGGAACTGCGCGATCCGCAGCGCCAGCGCCTGCGCCTCGGCGAGTGCCGTGCCATCAGCCACCACGAGATTGGCCAGGCCGATGCGCTCGGCTTCTTCGCCGCCGATGCTGCGCGCTGTCAGCAGCATGTCAAGCGCCCGGCCCTGGCCGATGATGCGCGGCAGCCTCACCGTGGTCCCGTCGCTCATTGGCACGCCCCAGCGGCGCGAGAGCACCGCGAACGACGCGCTCTTCTCGGCCACCCGCAGGTCACACCACAAGGCCACACCCAGACCGCCCGCGCAGGCATGGCCAGCCACCGCGGCGATCACCGGTTTGCTTGCGGCACGATGCAGTGGGCCCTGCGCGCTGCCCGCCCAGGGCACGTAGTCGACGCCCGACGCCAGTTCCTTGAGGTCGGCGCCGGCGCAGAAGTTTCCCTGCGCGCCGGTGAGCACCGCCACCCGGGCCAGCGGGTCGGCCTCGAAGGCGCGGATGGCGTCAGCCAACAGCAGCGACGCCTCACGGTCCAGCGCGTTGCGCGCCTGCGGGCGGTTGATGATCAACGTGGTGACTGGACCGTTCTTTTCGACCAGTATCTTGTCGCTCATGTGCGCTCTCAACTCTTCGGGGTGATCCACAACTGCCGCTGGTATTCGGGCGCAGGAGCATCCGAGCGCGAATGAAAATCGTCTGCGGCGCAATGTGGAGCGCCGATGATGATTCGGCGTCGTCAGCAATGGTAACCGTACAATTCAGACCTCGGCTGCGTTACCCGCGTCGCCATTCCGCTTGTCGACGAGAACGCGATGCAACCCAGTCCCTCATCCGCCGGCGCGCCAGTCCGCGCCCTTCCCTTCGCTGGCCTGCGCGTGCTGGACGTGAGCCAGGGGATCTCCGGCCCGTACTGCGCGCACGTGCTGTGGCAGCAGGGTGCGGATGTCATCAAGGTAGAGCCGCCCGCAGGCGACTGGGCGCGCAGCATGGGTGTGCTGCGCGAGGGCGCCAGTTCGCTGTCAGTGGCTTTCAATGGCGGCAAGCGCGACATCTGCGTCGATGCCAGCCGACCGGAAGGCCGCGCGGTGCTCGCAAAGCTGGCGGCGCAGGCCGACGTCATCGTCGAGAATTTTCGCCCGGGCGTGGCTGCACGGCTGGGCCTGGACCCGGTCGCGATGCGCAGGACCCGGCCCGAACTCGTTTTCGTGTCGATCTCCGGATACGGCGACCACGGGCCGTATGCGGGCGCGCCCGCCACGGATTCGGTGGTGCAGGCCGACGCCGGCCTGATGTTCGCCAACCGGGGCGGCGAGGCGCCACGCAAGATCGGGCTGTACCTGGCCGACATGAATTCCGGCCTCTACGCGGCACAGGCAGTGGCCGCGGCGCTCTACCGCCGTGCCACGGACGGCCAGGGCGAGCACGTCGAGGTCAATCTGATGGAGACCTGCGCGGCCACGCTGGTGTGCAACTTCGTCGAATACTCGATGGCACCGGACAACGAGAGCAAGCCCGTGGTCCCGCCGTCAGCCCCCAACGGCACCTACGAGGCGGCCGACGGAGCGGTGAACTTGGTCACACTGAACAACGAGCAGTTCGGCCGCATCTGCCTGGCGTTGGGCGAGCCCGCCTGGGCGCAGGATCCGCGCTTCGCTGACGCGGCCAGCCGACTCGATCACAGGCACCTGATCAACGGGATGGTGGCCGATGTCATTCGCCGG